>NZ_JBUDSQ010000034.1:0-29314 GCF_054921335.1 Desulfoplanes sp.
CGGGAAACGGGAGACGGGAAACGGGAGACGTAGGGGAAGATTCCATATCTGCCCTTCAGGATGCGACTGCAAAAAATGCCCCCATTGCCAGATCCTGAATAATCATGAGATTTAACTACCTGGTTTTGCTTAAAACGTAATAATCTAAAACCTAAAACCGCCTGCAAGAGATACTTTTTGCAGGCACATCCTTCAGTGCTTTCCCAATTTTCTGCCTGTCAGTAAACGCAATACCGAGCAGACGCTCGGCGTTCCCAGGGAAAAAACGGGCGATTCATCGTCCCTGCAGGTGCCCATAGCATAAAGACATTCCATCAGGCAATCTTAATCCTTAGATCATAACCCTTCAAACTTAAACCTTAACCCTTAAATCTTACAACCTGAAACATAAAACCGTAATACAAAAACCGTACCTACGGAGAAAAATATGGAACCAAAAAGGAAATGCGACCCCAAGAGTTGTTGGGAGATATTTGATACCCCCACACACCGCAAGGCCATGGAAGAGATCTGTGAACGGTACAGGGATTTTTTGTCTTCGTGCAAGACGGAACGCGAGGTCGTTGCCTGGGGAATGAAAATTCTCAAAGAAAAGGGGTTTTCCGAGGATTTTGCAAAGGACTTGGTCCTGCGCGACCATCGGGGCAAGACATTGTTCATGGCCCGGAAGGGCAAACGTCCTCTGGCCGAAGGTATCCGTCTGGTCGGATCCCATGCGGACAGTCCCCGGTTGGATTTCAAGCAGCATCCGCTTTATGAAGAGTGCGGAGTCGGTCTGGCAAAAACCCACTATTATGGGGGGATCAAGAAATACCAGTGGTTTTCACGGCCCCTCGCTCTGCATGGTGTGGTTGCCAAGACGAACGGGGAAACCGTGCAGGTTTGCATTGGCGACGATCCGAGCGATCCGGTCTTCGTCATCGCCGATCTTCTTCCCCACCTGTCCCAGAAGCAGGCCGAGAAAAAGGTCAGCGAGGCCTTTGAGGCCGAAAAGATGAATATCTATCTTGGGCACGCCCCCCTTGGCAAAGGGGATGGGAACGAGGAAAATGACAAGGAACCCATCAAGGACCACGTTCTCGAATTGTTGAACCGCAAATACGGGATCGTCGAGGAGGATTTGTACAGTGCCGAAATCCAGGTCGTGCCCGCTGGTGCTGCCCGCGATGTAGGCCTGGATCGTTCCATGATCGGCAGTTACGGCCAGGATGACCGCATCTGTGTGTTCACGTCCATGGAGGCCTTTTTGGCCTCTGAACAGCCCGAATTCACCCAGGTCGTTCTTTTCTGGGACAAAGAGGAGATCGGTTCGGACGGCTCCACCGGGGCCCAATCCCTTTTCTTTGAGTATTGTATGAGAGATTTGATCGACACATGGGAGCCCGGCACCCGATTCCGGCATGTCATGCAGTCAACCAAGGCATTGTCCTCGGACGTTCATGCTGCCTTGGATCCGGATTACCAGGATGTCCACGAAAAGCTGAACGCATCAAAACTCGGGTACGGTCCGGTGTTCTGCAAATTCACCGGGCATAGAGGGAAATATGGGGCCAATGATGCCCATGCCGAATATGTGGCGTGGCTGAGAAAGATCCTCAACCAGGCCGGCATTCCCTGGCAGATGGCCGAGCTGGGCAAGGTTGATCTGGGTGGCGGGGGAACCGTGGCCAAACACCTGGCCATCTACGGCATGGATATCATTGATTTTGGCCCCGGTGTCCTGTCCATGCATAGCCCTTTTGAGATCGCCAGCAAGATGGATATTTACGCTACTGTACAGGCGTACAAGACGTTTTTGAAGCATTAGAAATACGATACAGGATATAGAGACGGGAGAGAGGGGGCACATTCCGGACGTGTCTCCATGGGGGTGGTGGTGTCTTGACGTATGACCACATTTTCGGCCTTCAAGGTCCCGGCCTACGCCGGCATGACTTGGTGGAAAGTTTTCGTGGAGTGTGGCACGTATCAATTGCAGGATAAAAAAATCTTGCTGTCAAACAGAGTAGCTACGGGCTTCCGGGCTGAGCATGAACGGCATGGGCATGGTCTCGCTGTTCCCCATCGTCTATCCTCTATCTTTACATCCTCTATCATTCATATCCTTATGAACCAAGGAGCGTTCCATGCCTGTCATCATGGGCACTGCAGGCCATATAGATCATGGCAAGACCACACTCACCAAGGCGTTGACAGGGACCAACTGCGATCGGTTGGTGGAGGAAAAAAAGCGCGGGATCACTATCGAACTGGGATTTGCCTTTCTGGACCTGGACAGTGACCTCCGCCTGGGGATCATTGATGTCCCGGGGCACGAAAAATTCGTCAAGAACATGGTTGCCGGCGCGGCGGGTATCGATTTCGCGCTTTTGGTCATCGCTGCGGACGAAGGTGTCATGCCCCAGACACGGGAGCATCTGGAGATTTGTGCCCTGCTCGGGATCAAGACCGGTCTGGTCGCCCTCACCAAGACGGATATGGTCGATGAGGAATGGCTCGAGTTGGTCACCGAGGATGTACAATCCTATCTGGAGACCACCTTTTTGAAGGATGCCCCGATCATTCCGGTGTCCGCCCATACCGGCGCGGGGCTCGGAACATTGAAGGGTGAAATCGGTCGGTTGACCCGCGAATTCAAGCCAAAACGCCGGTCGGATCTTTTCCGGCTGCCCGTCGACAGGGTCTTTGTCATGAAGGGATATGGCACGGTCGTCACCGGAACCAGTTTTTCGGGACGGCTCAAGGTCGGGCAGGACCTGGTTCTCTATCCCTCGGGGGTGACGACCAGGGTCAGGGGGCTCCAGGTGCATGGTGATGCCCAGGACGAGACGTTGGCGGGTCTGCGGACGGCCATAAATCTATATGGATTGGAAAAGAGCGAAATCAATCGTGGAGAATTCCTGGCCCCGCCGGATACGCTTTTCCCGAGCCGGGTATGGGATCTGGAGATCACCTGTTTGTCCTCGGCCAGGAAAGGGATCAAACACCGGACACAGGTCCATTTCCATCATGGGACAAAGGAGGTCCTGGCCAGGCTCTATTTTCTGGACAGGGACATCCTCGAACCCGGAGAGACCACGGTCTGTCAGGTCCGGTTCGAGGCTCCCATGGCCGGGGTCTACGGGGACCGATGCATCATCAGGTCGTTTTCCCCCTTGCAGACCATTGCCGGTGCCTCGATCATCAACCCTCTTGGGCGCAAGGTGAAGCGGTTTTCCAAAGATTTGAAGATACTTGAAACCCTTGCGACGTCCGAGGATAATGATCTGGTCATCCACCAGCTCGAACTCGCGGGGACACAGGGGCTCAGTTTTGCCAAATTGCGCATTATGACAGACATCGAGTCCAAGGGACTGGAAAAAATCCTCCAGACGTTGGGGGGGCGTCAGCAGGCCTTTTTGGTGGATAAGGAGCAACGCATCTATGTTTCCGGAGAGTTGATCCTCGGGCTTTGTGATCAGGCCGTCGAACACTTCAAGACATTCCACAGGCACAATCCCATGCGCCCGGGTATCTCCCGTGGTGAGCTCGCCTCCACCTGGGGCAAGGATTTCTCGCAAAAACTTTTCCATTTCATCCTGGAGCGGTTGAACAAACAGGAACGGATCGTGGTGGAACAGGAGCTCCTCCATCTCCCGGGCCACAAGGTTTCCTTGGCATCGGACCAGAGCAAACTGCGCAAGGAACTCACCGCCCTGTACGAAAAAGGGGGCCTGACACCGCCAACCCTCAAGGTGGTTTCGGAAACATTGGAGGTCACCCCCAAGGATATCCTTCCCCTGATGCGGCACCTCGTCGAGGAAAAACGGCTGATCAAGATCAGCGAAGATCTGTATTTCGATACCAAGGCCATTGGGGGCCTCAAAACCATACTCAGCGATTTTTTTGCGACCAAGGACGAACTCACTCCGGCCGATTTCAAGGAATTGACCGGGCTGTCGCGTAAATTCGCTATTCCCTTGCTCGAATTCATGGACAAACAAAAATTCACCGTACGTATCGGGAACAGCCGAAAAATGCGGGGAAAATAGGGAGCAGGGGAGAGCAAAAATCCAAGAGCGACGTTCCCATGGTGCACCAAGG
Organism: Desulfoplanes sp.; assembly: GCF_054921335.1. Classification (NCBI taxonomy): domain Bacteria; kingdom Pseudomonadati; phylum Thermodesulfobacteriota; class Desulfovibrionia; order Desulfovibrionales; family Desulfoplanaceae; genus Desulfoplanes; species Desulfoplanes sp. The sequence continues at coordinate 4,084 of NZ_JBUDSQ010000034.1, forward strand.
GCAGATATGCGTATCTGTCCTTTTTTTGGCACAAAAAATGGTTAACAACATTGTCGGATTCCATCGTTGGTGGTGGTTTTCATGTAACACATCGTAATCATATATTTATATAGAAAGGAGAGTAAACATGGTGTCAGAATTCTTTCCAATCCGTTACCCCCCCATGGGACATAGTTGTGCATGTGTGAGATGTCTTACATCTTGCGCTGACGTTATAAACATGTCACAAATCCCGCTAAATGTGCTGGTCCCTAGATGTAGCCCCCGGCACGGGATGGGATAAACAGGGGTGTTAACAGTCATCTGGTCCAATGAGTAAGAGGGAGACGAACATGAACAAAGGGATCCATCTATCTTTCCGGGCTCGTGTCATGATCATGATCATCTTGGCGATGGTTGCCGTGAGTGTTGGCACCGTGGTCTCGGTCAGTGTCGAAATGCACAGAATATTGACCAATGAGAACAAGGAGAACATCGCTTCGATCAAAAACATCATCGATGCCCGGGTGACTAAGGTATTGCAGGAAATCGAAGGATACGCCGTGTTGTTGTCCAAGGACAGTCAGGTCGTCCAAGGGTTGGACCAGGACGATACCGCTGGGATGCAGGCGTTCGGGAAGGATATCGTGTCCAGAATGCAACTCGACTTCATCACCCTGGTCGACGCTACAGGCAATGTTGTCGCTCGTGGACATTCCCCCAAACATGGGGACAGCCAATCCGGGAAATATATCGTGCAGGAGGCGCTCAAAGGAAACGTGGCCGTGGGGATCGCCAGGGGGAACGTGATCAAATTTTCCTTCCGGGCCGCAGCTCCGGTGTATGAACGGGATCGGGTGGTCGGGGCGGTTCTCTTGGGGTACAATCTTTCCTCACTCCCCTTTGTCGATGGGATCAAAAAGGATATGGATGTGGAATGTACTGTTTTTGACGGGGACACCCGGATCGCAACAACGATTGTCGATGATTCCGGAAAACGGGTCATCGGCACGGCGTTGACCAACCGAGATATCGCCGACAGGGTCCTTGCCCGGGGCACGAGGTATGAGGGGGAAAATTCCTTGTTCGGTGCCATGTTCGATACCATATATTGGCCCATACGTGATCTCGGTGGGAATATCGAGGGGATGCTTTTTATTGGCAAGGACAGAATTTCCATAGAAAACCATATGCGGTATTTGATCATCTTCCTTGCCGCGGTCATTTTCGGGATCTCCATGCTGGTGGCGGTCCTTACCCTGATCGTTGCCGGCAAGCTGACCAAGCCTGTCAAAACCTGCACGGTCTTTGCCAAAGAGATAGCCCAGGGCAACTTGGATAGTGTCATTGACGTCCATCGTAATGACGATCTGGGTGAACTGGCCGATGCCCTGCAGACCATGGTCGAAAAACTCAAGATTCTTATCAGTGATGCTAAAACGGAGAAGGAGCAGGCACAGCAGGAAAAGGAAAAAGCCGATCAGGCTACACGTGGGGCCCTGGAGGCCAGGGAAGCGGCGGAAAGAGCCAAGGCCGAGGGTATGAGCCAGGCCGCCGGTTCCATCGAGGATGTCGTGGAACGGTTGACTTCGGCATCAGAAGAATTGGCCGCACAGAGCGAACAGGTCACCCAGGGCACCCATCTGCAGAGTAAACGTACCCAGGAAACAGCGACTGCGGTGGATCAGATGAACGCCACTGTCCTTGAGGTGGCCAAAAACGCTTCACACGCATCCGGAGCGTCCGAAGAGGCCAGGGAGAACGCCGTCAGGGGGCAGGAGGTCGTTGTCCGTGCCGTGGAATCCATCAACCAGGTGCAGCAGCAAGTCGTTGGGATGAAAAGCAAGCTGGATAAACTCGGCACCCAGGCCGACGGTATCGGGCAGGTCATGAACGTGATCAGCGATATTGCCGACCAAACCAATCTATTGGCCCTGAACGCCGCTATCGAGGCGGCAAGGGCCGGTGAAGCGGGCAAGGGATTTGCCGTGGTCGCCGATGAGGTCCGTAAACTTGCGGAGAAGACCATGCAGGCGACCAAGGAGGTCGGTCTGGCGGTCAACAGTATCCAAGATGGAACCAATACGAATATCAAGGACATGGATGTCACGGTCCAGGTTGTCACCGGAACCACGGATCTGGCCAACCAAGCCGGAAATGCCCTGAAAGAGATCGTCTCTTCCTCGGAAACCATGTCCCAGCAGATCACTTCCATTGCCACGGCCTCCGAGGAACAATCCGCCGCGAGCGAAGAGATCAGCAGGTCGGTTGAGGATATCAATCGGGTGACCATGGAAACGGCGCAGGGGATGCAGCAAACACTGGATGCCACGACCGAGCTGGCCGGCCTTGCCGGACAATTGGGAAAGATCGTCCAAGATTTCAGGTCCTAGTAACCTTTGACATTTTGCGGGTTTCCAACAACAAAAACCCTTGCGGGACCGTTTGGTCCCCCAAGGGTTTTTTGTTGTACTCGGTTTACGCACACAAAGGAGTTTGATCATGCACGACGATTCCCCCCAATGGCTCAAGTGGGCCCGGACCATCCAAGCGATCAGCCAGATAGGTTTGACCTACAAGAAAAACCACTATGACGAAGAAAATTTTACCCAGCTCATGAACATCGCCGCGGATATGGTCGCCTTCTATACACAACGGTCGCCGGAGGAGCTTGAAAAAAATTTTCTTGCCCAGCCGGGTTATGCAACGGTCAAGGTGGATGTGCGCGGGGCGGTCATCAGGGACGGGAAACTCCTTCTGGTCAAAGAGCGGGCGGATGGGAAATGGACCATGCCCGGGGGATGGGCCGATGTGGGGGAGAGCCCGGCCCAGTCTGTCGCCAGAGAGGTCTGGGAAGAGAGTGGATTTGAGGTAGAACCGGTCAAGGTCATTGCGGTGCTCGACGCCAACCGTCTGGGACGCCCGATGGAGTTCTACCATGCCTTCAAGATCATTTTTCTGTGTGAAATACTCGGGGGAGAAGCCACTATCAGCGAGGAAACCTCGGAAGTGGGGTTTTTTGATCCGGATTCCCTGCCCGAGCTCTCGGTCAATCGGACCAGCCCGGAGCACATTGCGGAGATCAGACGACATGTGCAGGATGCATCGCGACCGACCGCCTTTGATTGAGGAGCAAATCCGGTCGGTCTCCCAGAATCGGGAGCGCGGGCGGCCCGCTTCCATCTACCCCTGCTGTTTGAGCCGCCCCCGTCCATACACGGCCTGCCCCAGGGAGATGCAACCGTCATTGGGGGGCAGATGGGTGTGCACGAGCACGTTCAGCCCCACTTTTTCCAGGAGTGGTGGCAGTTCCAAACTCAGGGTCCGGTTCTGCATGACCCCGCCGCTCAGGCCGATGGTATCCATGCCGAGTCGTCTGGCCCCTTGTTCGGCCCATGCGGCCAACCCGTGCATCAAACCGAGATGGAACCTACGGCTGACGATTCCAGGACTCGTCCCCCTGTCCCAATCCTCGACAACCTGGGCAAACAGATCCCGGGTGCCCAGCACCAGCATTCCTTCTTCTTCGCGGACCCTACATGCGTATCGCGAGTCCGCGGACATGTCCTGTACCGCTTCCAGCACGATGGCCGCCTGTCCTTCGTAGGCAATGGTCAGTTTGAGACCGAGCAGGGCGGCCACCCCATCGAACAATCTGCCGCAGCTCGATGAGACCGGTGCATTGATATTCTTCGCCAGCATTTGGGGAATGAACCGGTCCTGACTTGCGAATTTTTCCAGCCAGGGCCACGGTTTTTTCCCGGGGACGTCCATTCCCAGATCGGTGAGCATACTCCGGGCGATGCGCCAGGGTTCCTTGATGGCCGCCTCACCGCCGGGCAAACGCGCATGATCGAAACGTCCCATCCGGATGTGTTCCAATGTCTGCGTATCCACTCCGAGAAGTTCCCCCCCCCACAACGTACCGTCATCTCCCAGCCCCGTGCCATCGAGGGCCATCCCCAGCGCCCGTCCCTGAAAACGGTTTTCTGCCAGGACGGAATGGATGTGGGCAAAATGGTGCTGCAGGGTGTACACAGGGATATCCCGGTACTCGTCGGCAAAACGCGATGACAGGTAATCGGGATGCAGATCCCGGACAACCGCCCCCGGCACGACCTGGAGGATGCCCTGAAGGTGGGCGGCTATCTCCTTGAAAAATTCGAAGGTTTCCAGGTTCTCCATGTCCCCGATGTGTTGGGAGACAACGGCCTGGTTTTCCTTGGTCAAGCAGAGGGTGTTCTTGAGTTCGGGACCGACACCGAGAACGCATTCCCCGTTTTCGGCCAGAAAAATCGGTCCGGGCGTGTACCCCCTGGCCCGGCGCATGAACTGGAAACCGTCCACATTGTTCCGGACCACGGAATCATCGCACCGAATGAGGATGTCCCTATTGTGGAGCAAAAAAAGATCGGCAATGGTTCCCAACCGGGCCAGGGCTTCCCGGTTGCCCAGACAGATGGGCTCGGAGCTGAGGTTGCCCGAGGTCATGACCAGGGCCGGGACCCGATCCGTGCCGCACAATCCCGCATAATGGCGCAAAAGAATGTGGTGCAGGGGCGTGTACGGGAGCATGACGCCCAAAAAATCCGTATCCGTGGAAAGCCCATTGGCCAGGCCTGACAGGGATTTCCGGGGCATGACCACAATGGGCCGAATATGGCCGGTGAGCAGTTCCGTGTCCCTCTCTGTCACCTCGCAAACGGCTCGGGCCGTCTCCAAATCCGGCACCATGACCGCCAGGGGTTTGCCCCAGCGATTCTTGCGGGTTTTTAATCGCTCGACAGCAATTTCGCTGCTTCCGTCACAGGCCAGGTGGAATCCGCCAAGCCCCTTGATGGCCACGATCTTACCCTCAAACAATGTTCGGGCCGTGGCCCCGATGGCCTGGTCGTCCGGGCAGATGCGGTCCTCGACCCCGTCGGTCAGCCATACCTTGGGCCCGCATCCAGTGCAGGCATTGGGCTGGGCATGGAAACGCCGGTTCAGGGGATCGCGGTATTCCCTATCACAATCCGGACACAGGGGGAAACAGGCCATGGAGGTCTTGTCCCGGTCATAGGGAATGGACCGGGTGATGGTGTATCTGGGGCCGCAATTGGTGCAATTGGTGAAGGGATAGAGATAGCGGCGGTTGCCGGGATCGAAGATATCGTCAATACAATCGGCACAGGTGGCAACGTCCGGGGAGATGAGCACATGGTGGCCCTCACCCTGGGTGCTCTCAAGGATGACGAATTCCTGGTCATCCTGCAGGGGGGCGATTTCCTCGCGCTCGCAGGAGACGATCTTGGCAAGGGGAGGCAGACGGTTTTCCAGCCCCTCCTCGAACAGGGGGATGGAGGCAGGATCACCCTGGATCTCGATGATCACCCCTTCCGGGGCGTTGAGGACAGACCCTGCAAGGCCGGATTCATGGGCCAGACAATAGATGAACGGGCGGAATCCCACCCCCTGGACCTGGCCGGTGATGGTCAGACGGATGCGTTGTGTGGACATGGTGGAATGTTTTCCTGGTAATGTTGCATCATACAAACGGTTTGGATACCGATCAAAACAAAGCAAAGAGAATTGACACCTAGTGCGTCCGGCAGGCAAAGGCAAATGGTTTGACCTTTCCTCGTCGCGCCCCTAGAAATACCCGTTTTCGACCAAAGCATATCCCCCGGTTTCTGCCGCAAGGATTGTTTTCTCTCATCTCCCGGGGCTCGAGAAAACGGGCGATTCATGGATCGCCCCTACGGCATGGTGGGCCGAGGACAAGCGGATGCTGTCCTCTCACAACCATCAAGGACATTTATGCAACTCTATCATCTCGCCCCTGTGGTTTCCGGGCTTTTCAGACTCTGGGGAAGCACATTGCGATTCTCCCGCGTCAATTATCAGGCCATGACATCCATGGAAGAGCAGGGGCAATCCATGATCTTTGCCCTATGGCATGACGAGCTTTTTCCTCTGACCTATCTGCACAGAAACGAGGGGGTGGTCGCTGTGGTCAGCAGCAGCAAGGACGGGGAAATTCTGGCAAAGGTCATGGAACGTCTGGGATACGGCACTGTGCGGGGGTCGAGTTCCCGCAAAGGGCTCAAGGCCCTGTTGGCGGCCCTGAAGGAGGTGCGCACCGGGGGACGGAATGTGGTCCTGACGGTGGACGGCCCCCGGGGCCCCCGGCATCAGGCCAAGCCCGGGGCCATTTTTCTGGCCTCCAAGGCGCAGGTGCCCATCATGCCGGTGAGGATACGGATCAGCCGGGCTAAGGTGTTCCACAAGGCATGGGATAAATTCCAATTGCCGCTCCCCCTGGCCCGGTGCGAGGCCGTCTATGGCGAGCCGTATATGGTCCCTGAAACATTGAACGCGTCAACCATGGCCGGCGAAGAGGAACGGTTGACCGCCACATTGGAATCATTGGTTTGACAGCATATGCTTCTGACGCCCGATCAACCGTCCCCTCCGGGAAGTGGGATAATCATGGACGGCAACGGATGGTATCCGGATGATTGTCCGGTGTTCGCATCCAGGATTTTGTATATGGGAGAGTTAATCCATGCGTGATCTTATCTATACGGCTATAGGCGCCGCCTTTTCCCGGATGTCCCCTTCGGGGGTCGAACGATTTGGTAGGGGGGTGGGGCGGCTGTTCTGGCACCTTTTGCCCGCTCGACGTGCCATGGCCATTTCCACCATCCGGGAACGGTTGCAGGTTTCCCGAGGCCAGGCACGGGATATTGCGCGTGCCAGTTTCACCCATGCGGCCCAGGCCTTTGGGGAGATTTTTTTGACCCGGCAGATGGATCCTGCGTTCATGCGTGATCATATCGAAATTTCTGCCACGGTCCGCAATCGATTGGACCGGGTTTTCTCCCAGAATCGTCCGGTCGTCGTGGTCACGGGGCATATGGGAAGCTGGGAACTGCTGGGGGGGCTTTGTCGGCTCATTGTGCCGGAGACACCCTGCCAGGTTGTTGTCAGACTTCCCAAGGACAAGGCTTTGGCCGAACTCATGCTGCGCCTGCGGAGTGTGGGGCATCTCCAGGTTCTTGCCCACCGCAATGCCGCCCGTAACGTGCTCAGGTGCCTGAAAAAAAACGGCATGACCGCCTTTTTGGTGGACCACAACTGCTCCCGGGACGAGGCCGTGTTTCTGCCCTTTCTCGGCAGGATGGCTGCCGTGAACATGGGGCCGGCCCTGCTCGCCCTGCGCTCCAAAGCGCTCGTGCTGCCGGTGTTTCTGCTCCGCAAAAAGGGAACGATGTACAGGCTTGCAGTGGAAGAGTCACTTGATACGGCAACGCTCGAAGGCACACGGGATGAAAACATTCGGGCCATTGCCGATTTCTACACCCGAGCCGTGGAAAGGGTGGTCCAGAAGTATCCCGAGCAGTGGTTCTGGATGCACAAGCGGTGGAAAACCAGACCGGAAAGCCATTGAGAGGATTTTTTTCTGTAAGAATTTCTCCAGAGTTGTACAGGAAAGCAGCTTTGGCAGCTACTATTCAAGGAACAAGTCCCAACAAGCTGGTTGAGGACGCGTTGGATAAGGCGATAGAAAGGTAGCTATTCTCCCTGAATTTGTCCCAAACAAAAAGAGCTTTGGCATTTGGTCAAAGCTCTTTTTGTTTGGGTATGGTAATACCATTTTTACTAAGTTCTAACCGAAGAAAAGTGGCTGGAAGCCGCTTCTCCCCTGACATGCCATGGACTCAGAACAAAGTGGAAATGGTATAACTATTCAGCACGATAACTCGGCATGAGGCTGTGGCGTTTCCGGAAGGGAAAAAAAGGATCGGGCTATTGGTGGCTGAATAGTTACTGTGTCCGAATGCAATTTTTTGCATCACCCTTCGTTCTTCCTAAATAACTCCGTAATCACCCCTCCGTCTTCGGGCGCGGCCTCCGTGTCCAGATCCTTGGCCTTGCCGGAGCATTCGAATCCGTCACCGACCGGTTTGATGAACCCGGCGGACAGGATGGTCGAGTAGGGGATCTGTCTGCGGAGTTCGTCGTGGGCTATGCGGTTGGGGAAGATGATGGGCAGGGGTTTGCCGGAAAAATCTTCGAACATGATGTATTTCATGGGACCTCCTTGTTGATGCAGCCCGGTACTCCATTTTAGAAAAGGGGCATGGGCAGGGTCTGCTTATTTTTTTTCATATCCGCACTCACCGAGGCGATGCGGGTCCTGGCGGCCTCTTTCTGGCTTTTGCGGTCGGATTGTTTGAGTACGGTTGTGTACAGCCGTTTGGCGGTCTCGAAGTCCCGGCGTTTTTCATAGATGAGGCCTGCCCGGTACATGGCCGTGACCGCCCATATATTTTGCTCGGGGTAACTCCAGGCAAGGCGGAGATAATAGGCAAGGGCCTCTTGCATCCTGCCCCGGGATTGAGCGCCCTCGCCGAGCCAGAACAGGATCTCTGCACGGATGGGTTCTTTGAGGGTTGCCCGGCGTTGCCATAGGGATTCAAGGATCTGCTGCGCCCATCCCCATTGGCGTTTCTGCTGGCCCAGAAGGGCGAGCTTGAGCTGCTTTTCCGGGGGGATGCGCCCGGGCCGCTCCTCCATCAGGATGGCATAGTCCTTGAGCGCGGCGTCCTCATACCCGAGTTCCATCTCCATGCCCGCCCTGGCCAGAAGAAATTCTATGCGGTCGGATGCATCCAGATCTTTGGTTTGGATTTTTTGCAGATAGGACCAGGCCAGATTCTGGTGCCCAGCCCTGTTCGCCTTGCGGGCCAGAAAAAGCAGCCCTTTTTGCGCGGCCGGTGCCTGGGGATAGAGAAAGGCCAGATGGGTCGCCGCGGCATGGTCGGGCTGTGCGGCCATGCTTCCGGCCAGTTTGCCATATCCCATGAGGTAATCCAGGGGGTATTCCTCGGTTGGTTCCGGTTGATGCCAAAACTCCGCGACCACACCGCCGTCCGGGGCAACCTTGGCCGCGGACAGAAGATAGCGCGCCAGAATAGCCTCGGAAATCTTTTCAGGCATGGAGGGATGACCGCCAAGAATCATGTAGGCCAGTTGCAGGAGCAGGGGAGGGGGCTGTTCCCGACCCGTGAGTTTGTCCCAATGGTGTTCGAGGGGCTGGACTGCTCCCTGTTCGAGTTTGAGGGCAAATGCACAGACATCAAGGGCCTTGCGGATGGATGCCGGAAGAAACAGGGATTCCTGTTCCGTGGTAACCATTCGCAGAGCCTGGGCGGTATCCAGGGATTGGATTTTTTGGGCAAAGGACGGCCAAGAGGGGGTTTCCGGGGGAATGAGCACCCACTTGGTGATCATTCGGATGTCCGGCGAAAACAGGGTGAAAAAATCGTCACGTCCGGATTGTTCCAAGGCGTCCTGGCCTGCGCTATTGGACGGACGCCCCACAAGGGCTGCGAAACGGTCCCAAAATGTGGATACGTGGGGATCTGACACCTGATCGAGAAAGCCGTCCCCCTGTTCCCAAAACCCCAGGGACCAGGCGGCAAGGGTCCTGCCGATGAGTTCCCTGTCCGGTTCTATGGACAGGGACCGGGATGGTGCCGGTGGGAATAATCCCCTGATGTCGGAAAAAATGGGACCGACGCGGGGCCAGAATGGATTGTCCGGCCAGACCGATCCTCCCAGTTCAAGCATCTGGGCCATTGTTGACTGTCTGGTCTCAAAGAGTACGGGGTCTTGGGTGAAAAAAGATTCCCAGAACCATTGTTTCCAGACATCCTCAAACAGGAGGCCAAGCCCCTGTTCCGCCCCCATGGTCCCACGCATTGATCCTGGATCGCTCGATTGTGCAAATGCAAGCCAATTGAAGATGCAGGCCTGATAATCCCCGACAAGCCTGTTCGCCCGGGCCAGAAGCAGCAGCCGTCTGTTTTCCAGGACCGGATCGCTCAACGGGGTTGCAAGCAGGGAGACGACCTTTTTCGGTTTGTCCAGCCGGAGCAGGGTTTCTCCCCGGGCAAGGATGTTGTCCGGGCTGTTTGGCTGGATGGACAATTCTTTTTCATAAACATCCCAGGCCTGATAATGCTCCAGCCAATCGGTGAAGGTCCGGTCCGAGGAATTTTTCCCGGCCGCCCATGTCGGGCCACAGAGCATGACGCAGAGCAAGAGCGTCATGGGGCTATATATACTGATGCGGTGTCTTGACATAAAATTTTTCGTCCTAAAAAACGTGTAGCATTAGGTGACCGTCATGCGCGACAAGGGCCGGGATCTCCATGGAAATGGGCGGAGACCCGGCTCAAGAGCAACGTCAAACCCAGGGAGATCCCGGATCAGGTCGGTGGTAGAATATTCTTTCCAAAGGGAGAGACTGGGCATGCCTTGTTCCAACAAAGACACGGATCGACAATTTCCAGCACCAGACAGAATGTCTAATAATCTGACGGGAATAAAAGTTTACATAATTATCATTATGGGACATTTGGCCATCCGTGACTATCCAATGTCCCTATTTCTTTTTTTCCCAATCCGCCAAAAACGTTTTGAGTCCCTTGTCGGTCAAGGGATGGGCAGCGAGCTGGTTAATGACCTTGAACGGGATGGTCGCTATCTGGGCACCGAGCATGGCCGATTCCAGCACATGGGTCGCACCGCGCACGCTGGCAACGATCACCTCGGTATCAAACATATAATTGTCATAGATGGTCAGGATCTGGGAAACCAGTTCCATCCCTTCGTGTCCCACGTCGTCCAGTCTGCCCACAAACGGGCTCACGTAATCAGCACCGGCCTTGGCCGCGATGAGTGCCTGCAGGGGGGAAAAAATCAGGGTTACATTGGTGGGTATGTCCATGGCGCTCAGTTCGTGGACCGCCTTGATACCCTCCATGGTCATGGGGATCTTGACCACTACGTTGGGACCGAAACCGACCAGGTCCTTTGCTTCCCTGATCATGTTTTCGGCATCCTGGGCGATGACTTCGAGGCTGACCGGCCCTTCCACCTCTTTGCAGATGGTCGCGGCAACATCGCGCCAATCATTCGCCTCCTTGGCCATGAGACTCGGATTGGTGGTGACTCCGTTGACCATGCCCAGCTTCTTGGCGTTGCGTATTTCTTCTATGTTGGCGGTATCGATGAAAAATTTCATGGTTCCTCCCGTGCTTGCGTTACCAATGGTCCAGTCAATGACGGCCCACCGGTCCGTTTATTTGACGGACTTGGGATCCTTGCCGGCCTGGAGTTCGTCCACATACTTGTCCCGACATTCATAACTGCAAAAACAATGCACCTCATTGCCGTTTTTGACCCGAATGTCCGTATCTTTGGGCACATAGGTTCCGCAGATAGGATCCTTGACCATGACCCCGTCAGAAGCCAGGTCTTTCTTTTGCTTGGTCAGCGTCTCTTTTTTCTTTTTTTTGTCACCGGTCAGCAATTTGAAAAGAATGAATCCTGCAACGATAAAAATAGCGATTTTGAGCATAGTAGTTCCTTTATTCAAGTAAAACCGGAATATTATGTTACGGGGACAACGACATATAACCATTCTGCAAGATTATACAGCCCTGTCTAGCCATCCTGCCTGATTATGTTTCCCTCTATGGAACAGGCAAGCCCCTCTACCACTTCTCCCACGGTTTTGCCAGAGGGAAGAACGAGATGGGGGGCGATTTCCAGAAGAGGGACCATCACGAACCCCCGTTGTTCCATCCTGGGATGGGGCAGCGTCAGCCAGGGCTCATTGCTGGTCTCGGCAGCGAACAATAAAAGATCCAGGTCGATCATCCGTGGACCCCACCGTGTTATGCGTACCCTGCCGAGAGAGGATTCGATACCAAGGAGGGTTCCCAACAATTTCCACGGGGTCCAGTCTGGAGAGCACGCGATCATGACCACCTGATTGGCGAACCACGGCTGGTCGCGGACCCCCTGCGGTTCGGTCATATACACCGAGGAAGCATCCACCATGGCAATGCCGGGCAGGGCACACAGTTTTCTCCGCCCTTGTTGGAGATTCGCGGTGGTCTCCCCCAGGTTCGACCCCAGGGAGATATAAGCGGTGCGGTTTTCGTCGGTCACGGAAAGCCCATTGGTTGGGATATGCAAAGAGGTGGCCGATCCGCCCCTGCCAAAAAGGTGAACACGGCAGGATCAATCGGTTCCGTTGGTTCCCCGTTTGCGGCGTTCCGGATGAACACAGCCATGAAACCCGTTATCCTTTTCCCCTTGTGCCTGCAAGTCTGGATGTGTATGTGGTCATGATCATTGCGGAACCCAACGGTTATGGGAGAACATGCGTGGCGCAACCACAAAATAATCAGGACTGTATCGACCGCTTCCTCGAACACCTGGTCGTGATACAGGGACTGGCCGAAACCACCGTTGCTGCCTACCAAACGGACCTGCACTCCTTTGGTGCATTTCTCAGGACGCATGGACTGGCCCTGCAGGAGGTCCGGGAGGACACCCTTTTTCTCTATCTCAGGTACCTGTTGACCCGGATCGGTTCCCCCAAGACCCAGGCAAGGCATCTCTCCACCCTTCGGCGTTTCTTTGCTTTTGCTCTTGAGGAAGGGGCGGTCTCTGACGATCCCACCCTTGGATTGAGCAATCCCAAAATCGCCCGGACCATTCCCGACGTCCTGACCCAAGTGGAAACGGACCGACTGTTGGAAACACCGCGGATCTCTACCAAATTGGGACTCAGGGACAGGACCATGCTGGAGATACTCTACGGGGGGGGGCTCCGTGTATCGGAACTGATCCATTTGACCCCGCTGGATTATGATCCCCAAACCGAAATCCTGCGTATATGGGGCAAGGGCGGAAAGGAGCGTATCGTGCCCATCCACCCCACCGCCGCGGAATTTCTGTCCGTTTATCTTGCATCCCGGGTCGCCCGTTTTTCCCCAAAACAGGAATATATATTCCTGAACCGTTCTGGAAACGGACTTTCGCGTCAGGGAGTATGGAAAATCATCAAACGGTACGGGCGCGAAGCGGGCATTACCAAGTCCATCTCCCCGCACACCTTGCGCCATTGTTTTGCCACCCACCTCCTCGAGGGGGGGGCCGATCTCCGCACCGTCCAGATCCTGCTCGGGCACGCGGATATAGGCACGACCGAAATCTATACCCATGTCCAGACCCGACGACTCCTGGACATCCACAGAACCCATCATCCCCGCTCGACCCCCACATGACCAAAAAAAAAGCCCACACCATCATAACCGCCCACACAAATGCGGATTTCGACGCCTTGAGTGCCATTGTGGCTGCTGGAAAATTGTACGAAGATGCGGTCCTGGTCTTTCCCGGATCCCAGGAACGTAACCTCAAGAATTTTTTCATCCAAAGCGCCACGTATCTATTCGATTTCAAGTCGGCCAAGGAGATAGACCTTTCGTCCGTCAAACAGCTCGTTCTCGTGGACACACGCCAACGGGAACGTATTCCCCACGTTTCCGCGGTGCTGGATAACCCCGACCTTACCGTACACATCTATGACCACCATCCGGATTCCCCGGAAGATCTCGCCGGCGATGTCAACGATATCAGGCCATGGGGTTCGGCAACAGCCATCCTCATTTCGATCATCAGAGAACGGGGGCTGTCCATCACGCCGGACGAAGCGACCATTCTCGGACTGGGCATCTACGAGGACACGGGGAATTTCACCTTTTCCTCGACCACGTCACACGATCTGGAGGCCGCCGCCTGGCTGGCCGCCCAGGGAATGGATTTCAACATGGTCGCGGATATGGTCAACCGGGAACTCAGTGCCGACCAGATATTCATCCTGAACAACCTTCTCGAGTCGGCCAACACCCACACCATCCGCGGGATTGATGTGGTTGTGGCCGACGTTTCCCTGGATCATTACGTTGGCGATTTCGCCCTGCTAGCGCACAAGCTCCTGGAAATGGAGAACATCCGGGTCCTCTTCGCCCTGGGCAGGATGCAGGATCGGGTCCAGGTGGTCGCCAGAAGCAGGACCGCCGATGTGGATGTGGGGACCGTCTGCTCCTCGCTTGGCGGCGGCGGTCATCCCTATGCCGCCTCGGCTTCGATCAAGGACAGGACCCTGGAGCAGGTCAAGGATGAACTCTTTGGGCTGCTCTATTCCCAGATCACACCGGACATCGATGTCCGGTCTCTCTGTTCCACCCCCGCCGTGGTCATCGAAAAGAACAAAACACTGCAGGAGGCTGCGGAACTCATGACCCGGTATGGTCTCAAGGCTATCCCGGTCATTGAACGGGGTACCTTTGCGTGCGTGGGCATTCTCGACCATCAATTGGCGGAAAAGGCGGTCATCCACAGGTTGGGTGAGGTCCCCATAAAGGAATATATGCTCAGGGATTTTTCCACGGTGACCCTGGACCTGGATCTCTATCCGGTCATGGAAATCATCCTCGGCCAGGGGCAACGACTGGTGCCCGTGCTTGACGGCCATGGGAATATTTACGGGGTGATCACCCGCACCGACCTCATCCACACCCTGGTCAGCGAACCGGCGCGTATCCCGGAAACCCTCGTGCCGGAACGGGGGAGGGAACGGCAGATCAAACATCTCCTCAGGGAAAGGCTGCCCAAGGAATTGTTCGGGTTTTTGGCCGGGGTGGGCGAATTGGCCCACGAAAAAGGTCTCAACGTCTATTGTGTGGGCGGTTTTGTTCGGGACATTCTCCTCCATCTTCCCAACTATGATGTCGATCTCGTTGTCGAGGGCGACGGGATCGGCTTTGCCAGGGCCATGGCCCGAAAATTCGGTGGAAGGGTCAGAGAGCACCGCAAGTTCAAAACTGCGGTCGTGGTTCTCGAGACCGGGGACAAAATCGATGTGGCCACCGCCCGTCTCGAGTATTACGAGTACCCTGCCGCCCTGCCGACGGTGGAGCTTTCTTCCATCAAAATGGACCTCTTCAGGCGGGATTTCACCATCAACGCCCTTGCCGTCCAGCTCAACCCGGACCAATTTGGACGATTGGTGGATTTTTTCGGGGGGCAGCAGGATATCAAGAACAAGAACATCAGGGTACTGCACTCCCTGAGTTTCGTGGAGGACCCAACCCGGATCATTCGGGCCATCCGCTTTGCCCAGCGGTTTGGTTTTTCCATTGGTGGCCAGACCGAGCGGTTGGTCAAGAATGCCGTGGAGTTGAACATCTTCCATAAACTCTCCGGGAGCAGGATATTCCATGAGATCCGGCTCATGCTTGCGGAAAACAAGCCCGTGGCCTGTTTGAAGGAAATGGGACGTTTCAAGCTCCTCAAGGCCATCCATCCCCTCCTGTCCATGGATCCTGCCAAACAACGCATTCTCGAAGAGATCGAAAAGGTTGTCGCCTGGTACAGGCTCTTATACCTTGATCCTTCTCCCCATCCCTGGGTCGTTTACATGCTCGGATTATGCGCCGGTTTTAACGGCTCCCAGGTCCAGATCCTTGTGCGACGACTCAATTTGACCCAGAAAGAGAGTGATTTTTTGGACAGTCTCAGACAATCCACAAAAACGACCATCGGGGCCCTCTACCACTGGGAACAGACCGAACAGCGTTCGAGCGATCTTTTCTTCATACTCGATCCCCTGGCCCTCGAGGGGATCCTGTATCTGATGGCCCGGAGCCAAAAGGAGAGTATGCGCAGGAGCATTTCCCTGTTCTTGACCCAGCTGAGAACCCAGTCCATCGACATCACGGGCAAGGATCTACTGGAAATGGGCCTCAAACCGGGGCCGGTATACGGAAGGATATTGAAACAGGTCACCGCCGCCAAGCTCGACAATGGCTCCCTGGGCCGTGAGGACCAGCTAGAACTGGTCAAGACCATTGTCCGGAACGAACCGAACATGCGCTTTTCTTGACCTACACCCTGGAATGACCTAGAAAACCAAAATTTATGCCACCACCACTATGAGGAGGATCCACACCATGATGAAAAAGGCATTGTTCACTTTGGTAGCAGTCTTGTTCCTTGCAAACGTCGCCGTTGCAAAAACTATTGTTTTTGCCTCGGACGCAACCTGGCCCCCCATGGAAATGGTCAGTGCCGACAAAGAGATCGTTGGTTTCTGCCCAGAGCTGGTCAAGGCCATAGCCACGGCGGCAGGATTCACCGCAGTGATCAAAAACACGGCGTGGGACGGTATCTTTGCCGGGCTCAACGCAGGAAAGTACGATGCCATAGCCTCCTCGGTTTCAATCACTGAAAAACGGAAAAGGGTTATGGATTTTAGTGACCCATACTTCGAGGTCAAGCAGGGGGTGGTCACCAGAAAAGGTGCCGGCATAAAAAGTGTTGCCGACCTGAAGGGCAAGAAAATCGGGGCCCAGATCGGAACAACCGGATATTTCGCCTCCAAGAAAATCGAAGGGGCCAAGCCAGAATCCTATGATGAAGTCGGTCTGGCCATCGAAAATCTGAACAATGGACGCATCGACGCGGTCATTTGCGATGACGCCGTGGCAGCGGGATACGCATTGCAGAACAAGAACTACATCAACACCCTGACCCTGGCCTTCATGATCGTTCCGGACAAACCCGAGTACCTGGGGATAGCCGTGAACAAGGGCAACGATGATACCCTCGCCCTGATCAACAAAGGCCTCAAAAAGGTCAAGGCCAATGGCGAATACGACCGTATTTTCAAAAAATGGTTCCCCACGGAGTAACCGTTTTTTTCCAGGACCAATGACAGGAAGCCGCACGCAGCGGCTTCCTGTCATTTTTGTCGTATCCCAACGTCCTTGTTTCCCAAGGTCGATATCATCCATAAGGCATTTTCATGAGTAAAAATGAAGTCAACATCAATGTGGGCGACGGCGCGGCCATACCATCCCAAAAGGACCGGGGGTTGTTCAGCGCCTGGTGGATCTCCTTCATCGGTGCCCTGGCGATCATCGTCTATCTTTGTGTGCATGAGCCGGATCCCTATCTGGATATTCTCAAGTTTCTCCCGGACGGTATCCTGGTCACCTTTCAGGTAACCGTCTACTCCATCCTTCTCTCACTGGTCATCGGGCTGATCACCGGACTCGGCAGACTCTCCAGGAACAGGTTTATCAACCTGATCGCCTCCACCTATGTGGAGATCATCCGGGGCATTCCCCTTTTGGTACAACTTTTCTATATCTATTATGCCCTGGGGAAGTTCGATTTTTTCAGCAGCCTTCCCCCGCTTGCGGCCGCAGTCATTGCCATGGCCATCTGTTACGGTGCTTATATGGGTGAGGTCTTCAGGGCTGGAATAGATTCCATCGACCACGGCCAGACCGAGGCCGCCAGAACCCTTGGGTTCAATCGAACCCAGACCATGTTCCTGGTCATCCTGCCCCAGGCATGGCGGACCATTCTTCCTCCGGTGGGCAATGAATTCATCGCCCTGCTCAAGGATAGTTCCCTGGTATCCATTCTGGCTGTTGCGGATATCCTGCGCAGAGGGCGTGAATTCGCCAGTGAATCCTTTTATTATTTCGAAGCTTTTACCATGGTGGCCCTGGTCTACCTGGTCATCACTCTGATTCTTTCAAAGGGCGTAAGCCGTATGGAGCACAAACTGAATTATTATGAACGACACTGATCCCATTATCCACATAGAGAACGTCTACAAGTTCTTCGGTTCGCTCAAGGCCCTGGAGGACGTATCCCTTTCCATCAATCCCGGTGAAAAGGTGGTCATCATTGGTCCCAGCGGCTCGGGAAAATCCACACTGCTCCGGTCCATAAACCGTCTCGAAGTCATTGATAAGGGGTCCATTCTCGTTGATGGAAAGGATGTCAATTCCCGACAGAACGATATCAATGCCATCCGGCAGGAGCTGGGCATGGTCTTCCAGAACTTTAATCTTTTTCCGCACAAGACGGTACTCGACAACCTGACCATGGCTCCGATGCGGTTGAAGAAGGTTCCCCGGGCCACAGCGGAAAAGGCCGGTATGTCTCTGCTTGACAAGGTCGGTATTCCGGACAAGGCAGATGCATATCCGGCCATGCTTTCCGGGGGGCAACAGCAGCGCGTGGCCATTGCCCGGGCACTGGCCATGAACCCGAAGATCATGCTCTTTGACGAACCCACGTCCGCTCTGGATCCGGAAATGATCGGCGAGGTTCTCGATGTCATGGTCAAACTTGCCCGCGAGGGCATGACCATGGTCGTGGTCACCCACGAGATGGGGTTTGCCAAGGAAGTGGCCGACCGGGTCATCTTCATGGACGAGGGCATGATCGTGGAGTGGGGAACACCCGAACATTTTTTTGAGAATCCCGAGCATCCGCGGACTAAAAAATTCTTGAGCCAGATTCTGTAGGAGTGTGACTATGCAAACCCTGTGGGCCCCCTGGCGGATCGACTATATTCTTGGCCCCAAACCCGATTCCTGCGTGTTCTGTATCCCCGAGCACACCCGTGAAGACCGGGAACGGCTCATTCTGCACCGGGCCAGACATTGTTTTGTGATAATGAACAAATTCCCTTATTCCAGTGGACATCTCATGGTCACTCCGTATAGACATGTCGATACGCTCACGGATCTGACGGCAGAGGAAGGCCATGAGGTCATGGACTACCTGCAGACGGCCAGTGATATTCTATCCCGTGTCTTCCAACCGCAGGGGATCAATATCGGTTTGAACCAGGGTGAAGCGGCCGGGGCCGGGATCGAAGAACATCTCCATTTCCACCTTGTCCCACGGTGGGTAGGAGACCATTCCTTTATGGCGGTCAGTGCTTCGACAATGGTCGTTCCGGAACATCTCGAAGCCACCTACGCCAAGTTGCTCCCCCATTTCGGAGCCCTCAAGGATCGTACGGGTCAGGATTGGGAGTCTCCACCTCCCCGGTAGCTATTCAGGTCAACATTTGACTATTGCAACACCGTAAACTGGAGGAGTTAAGAAATAGGAGCCCAACATGCTGGCCGCGTATAATTTCTTACCTCCCCAAAATCTCCAAAATTTTATAACTCTCTAAAATTTTTAATATTTCAAGGCAACCTATCTTTCCCCCCACAAACCCCTGGGTTTGAAAAATATCAACCGTTTCAGCAAGGAGTATTAACATGCGTTATCTGAAGGTCCTGTGTCTGGTAGCCCTGTTTTTCGTATCCATGCTCTTTTTTGTGCAGAATACGGACGTTTTGGTCCAGACCCTCACTCTCCAACTCGGGCTTTTTTCCTGGCACGTAACCAGCGCCCCGGTGCCGCACTATCTGCTCATACTGCTGGCATTCGTTGCTGGGGCCATCTTACCCCTGGTATATTTTATGTGCGAAAAAATCCGTCTGACGCGCGAGCTCCGTGTGGCACGCAAGACCATCAAGCAACAAGAAGAGGAACTCAACTCTCTCAGAAATATGCCCATCGAGGAGAGCGACTATCAGCCGGAAACGGTTTCCGTGGAACCGGAACAGGCATAATCCCGCTTGCTATGGAAACCGCTCCTTGCCATCCCTGCAAGGGGATGTTCACACGGAACCCAGCACACCGCCTGCCCCGATAGACCCGGGGCAGGTGCGCCTTTTTTCTAGGTTGACAAATAAATCCGGCCATTTTTTCTTATACTGGAAACGGTTCCAACGGGGTCAAACGATCGCATGACACTGTGGAAAAAAATCCTGTCCGCAATGGGGACAAAAACATCCTCCAAGGACGCTGGCTCCTCACTGCGCATGGAGAGCGGCAGTGCCCTGTCCACCAGGGATACCCTGGCCGCTATCGGGGAGTTGAGTCGGGTTGTCAAAAACAACTCCGACAGTGTCGAGACCTATTTGGCCCTTGGAAATCTCTACCGTTCCCAGGGGGAGATAGAGCGGGCGATACAGATCCGCCAAAATTTGATCATCCGACCGGGGCTGGACAATGATTTCAAGGGACGGGCCTATTTTGAACTCGGCAAGGACTACAAGAGGGCCGGCTTCATGGACAGGGCCGAGGATGCCCTGAAAAACGCCCAAAAATTGTACGGACGGGACAGCTCGATCCTCCAGGAAATGGCCGATCTCGCCGCCAAGACAGGGGACTATCTCGCGGCCTCCAAATACTGTGACGGGCTCGGATTTCCCCTTGGTCAGGCGCATTATCTTGTCCGGTACGCCCACTACCTGGCCACTGGGGGGGCGGAAAAAAATCGCGACGAGGACAGAAAATGGCTGGCCAGGGCGATCAAGGTCTATCCGGGGTCCGTGGAGGCCTGGCTGGAATATATCATCCGCGATCACGACCGTGCCGACTGGAAAAATTTTAGCAAGCATCTTGGGGCGGGGCTCGGGCACATATCTCGGGAACTCCGTTTCGTTCTCCTCGAAGGGTTGATCCAGCATGGGATGAATACCGGCGGGGAAGAGCGGAACGATCATGTTCATCCGGAGGCCTGCGCCCGCGCTCTCGTCTGTATAACACCCTTTGCCGATGATCTTCTGCTCCTTTATTACGGGGCCCTCTTGCACATCCAGGCCGGGGACACCGAAGAGGCCAGGAATTGCTTGGAAAAATCACTGGTCCTTGATCCCGATTTTTGGCCCACGCGTCTCGAGGTCCTGCTCCTTTCCCTGCCCGAGCAATCCCTGAATCCGGTTTTCAGTGTCCAGCTCGAATTTTTCCTCAAGCGGGCCCAACGGGTGAAACGATTCGTCTGTTCCCACTGCGGCCTGAAACGGGAACAGCTTTTCTATGTCTGTCCCAGATGCCAAACCTGGCATTCCATCCGTTTCCGCAAATCCCTCAACGACTGATCCCTTTCCGGCATGACCAAGGCTAAACTCACCCCGATGCTCGAACAATACCTGTCGACCAAACAGGAATATCCGGATGCGCTGTTGTTCTATCGCATGGGCGATTTTTATGAGCTTTTCTTTGAAGATGCCGAAATTGCCGCCCGTGAACTGCAGATTGCCCTGACCTCACGCAATCCCAATGCGGACAACCCCGTGCCCATGTGTGGTGTTCCCCACCATGCCAAGAATGAATATCTCAAGCAGTTGATAGAAAAAGGGTACAAGATAGCTGTATGCGATCAGGTCGAAGACCCCAAGGAAGCCAAGGGGTTGGTCAGACGGGAGGTCACCCGGGTGCTCACACCTGGAACCATTGTCGAGGATCTCGCCCAGGAAACCGCTGAAAACCAGTATCTTGCCGCCCTTTTCACGGATGGCAAAAACGGCGGTGGCCTGGCCTGGGCCGACTGTACCACCGGAGAATGGACCGGGCTTGTGGCCAAGGACGTCAATTTCCTGTGGCAATGGGTCGGCAAGATACATCCCCGGGAATTACTCCTGCCCCAATCCGTTCTCATCCCTCCCCAACATGGTCATATCACTGCCAACGTGACCCATTTGCCACGTGTCGGATATTTTGACGCTGGTAACGCCAAGGAAAGGATTCTGCGGTCGCAAAATGTTTCCAGTCTCGATCCCCTTGATCTTGCCGACAAGCCCCTGCTCGTCCAGGCCTGTGGTGCCATCCTGGCGTATTTTTCCCAGACCCAAAAGCAGGACCAACATTGTCTCGCCCCCTTTTCTCCGATAAATCTTTCCGGTCAGGTCATGCTCGACGAGGTCACGGAGAGGAATCTGGAGCTTTTCACCCGTATGGATGGACGCAAGGGCAAAGGCACCCTCTTCCATGTTCTGGACGAGACAATGACCCCTATGGGCAAGCGTCTGTTGGAAAAGCGCCTCCACCAGCCCTCCAAGGACCTGCCCGCTATCCAGGCCAACCAGGAAGCCGTCCGGTTGTTTTTTGACGACCCCGGGTTGACCGGCAGGGTCCGCAGTACATTGGATGCGGTCTATGACGTGGAGAGGCTGTGCACCAGAATCTATCTCAACCGCTGCTCGCCCAAGGATTTCATCGGATTGCGCCAGAGTCTTTCCCGGTTTCCCAGACTCCAGGAGCTCCTTTTTTCGCTCACCACACCGCCCCGATTGTTGGAAAAGGTCCTTGCCGGATGGGACAACCTGGAATCCCTGCACGATCTCCTGCACCGCGCCTTGCTCGACACTCCCAACCACTTGATCACTGAAGGCGGTCTCTTCAAGCAGGGGTTTGATCCCGAACTCGATGAACTCATCGAACTGACCGAGCACGGCGAATCCACCCTGGCCGGACTCAAGGACAAGGAACAGCAGGAGAACAATCTTTCCAGGCTGAAACTCGGGTACAACCGTGTCTTTGGGTACTATTTCGAACTGAGCAAGGCCAGCAAAGAGCCGGTTCCCGATCATTTCATCCGGCGTCAGACCCTGGTAAACAGCGAGCGGTACATCACCGAAGAACTCAAGGAGCTGGAAGAAAAGCTCCTTTCCGCAGCCCAGAAACGCAAGACCAGGGAGTACGACCTTTTCACGGCCCTGCGCGGACAGGTCGCCTCGGTGCGCAACAGGTTTATGGCCATGGCCGGTATTCTTGCACGGATCGATTACTGGCAGGGGCTCGGCCATGCTGGACGCAGATGGTCGTGGGTGGTTCCGGAACTGCACACCGGGCTGGAACTTTCCATCAAGGGGGGGAGACACCCGGTTGTCGAGGCCGTGCAGGGAAGCTCCAACTATATTCCCAATGATTTGAACATGGCCGAAACGGGTCGGGTCCTATTGGTCACCGGTCCGAACATGGCCGGAAAATCCACGGTCCTGCGCCAGACCGCCCTGATCATGGTCATGGCCCAGATGGGATCGCTGGTTCCTGCGGAAAAGGCCTGCCTGGGATTGTGCGACCGGGTTTTCTCCCGTGTCGGGGCCTCGGACAATCTGGCCCAGGGCCAGTCCACCTTTATGGTCGAGATGAACGAGACGGCGAGGATTCTGCGCCAGGCCGGAAAGCGCAGCCTGATCATCCTTGATGAGATAGGACGGGGCACCAGCACTTTTGACGGATTGTCCCTGGCATGGGCGGTGGTCGAGGAACTGGCCAGACGGCAAGGCGGTATCCGTACCCTGTTCGCGACCCATTACCACGAGCTCACGTCTCTTGAAGGCGACATCCCCCAGGTCAGGAATCTGAACATCGCGGTCAAGGAATGGAAGGGCGACATCATTTTTCTTCGACGTCTGGTTCCCGGACCTGCTGACAGGAGTTACGGCATCGAAGTGGCCCGTCTGGCTGGGGTGCCCATGCCTGTTGTCCAGAGGGCCAGGGAGATCCTGGACCAGCTGGAGCGATCCTCCAAACGCCAATATGGCCAGGCTGTCAGGGAGGTCACCACCAGAGAACCCCTGCTCCCCGGTTTGGGGGGTGCGCAATCGGCGCGGGCTAAGGACGAACCCGAACCACCACCTCTCCATCCCATTGTCAGGGAATTGCAGGATATGGACATCGACGGCCTCACCCCTCTTGAGGCATTGACCCTCTTGAACAAATGGAAACAGGATGCACACAATGCCTAACACCACCAGATTGTTTGTTTTGGCCGCTTTACTCGTCGCCCTCTGTAGCTCAACCGGCTGCGGGCTCAAGGTTTGGCCGGAACCACGGGCTCAAGAGGACCGGTTTTCTTGGGAGGGAATCACCGCCACATCCCGAGATACCTGCCTGGATATCAATGCCACTCTGGAAGGCGCCTATGGCAACCTCTCCCGCGTGGATCTGGAATTGGCCCCGGCTGACGAGGAGTGCCCTTCCTGCCCCTTCCAGGCTCGGCAGACCATTTCCTTTGACATGGACGATTCCCGGATTACCCGTGATGGGCCGAATTTGGCCCTGGTCTATTGCCAGCTTCCCACAACAACGGGGTTCCGGTGGCGGATCGTGGGGTACAATGTGCATCCGTCGTTACAGTCGGTGCCATCTGAGGTGATGTTTGTCGAAAAGGCTGAACGATAAAGGATAAAGACCGAAAAATGTATCTCAACCGTAGGGGTGACCCATGAATCGCCCCTACGTTTACATTCAGGAGAAATTGCATGAACTATTTCGAGTATAAAGACGGCGAACTCCATGCCGAGGACGTCCGTATCAAGGAACTTGCCGAGGAATACGGTACCCCCCTGTACATCTACTCCGCCAAGACATTGCGGCGGCATTTCAAGGCCTTTGATTCGGCCTTTGAGAACATCGATCACCTGATCTGTTATTCGGTCAAGGCCAATTCCAACCTGTGCGTGCTCAATCTGCTCAAAAAGGAGGGATCAGGTGCCGATATTGTCTCCGGGGGCGAATTGTTCCGGGCCCTTCGTGCGGGCATCGATCCCAAGAAAATCGTCTATTCCGGTGTGGGCAAATCCGTGGCCGAGATCCAGGAGGCATTGTTTGCGGGTATTCTCATGTTCAACGTGGAATCCGAACAAGAACTCGAACGGATCAGCAAGGTGGCAACCGATTACAATTTCGGGGCCAACGTGAGTCTGCGCATCAATCCCGATGTGGACCCCAAGACCCACCCATACGTCGCTACCGGACTCAAGAAGAGCAAATTCGGCATCCCCATGGACCAGGCCGTGTCAGTATATGTGAAGGCACGGGATCTTCCCGGGATCACTCCCGTGGGCATCGATTGCCACATCGGGTCCCAGCTGACCACCATCGAACCGTTTATCGAAAGCATCGAACGTCTCAAAAATCTCCACGCCCAGCTCGCTGATAACGGTATCACCATCAAATATCTGGATCTCGGTGGCGGCCTCGGCATCACCTACCAGGAAGAGGAACCGCCCCACCCCAAGGAATTCGGTCTGGCCCTGAAAAAGGCATTGGAAGGTATGGACCTGACCCTGATCCTCGAACCCGGCCGGGTCATCGCCGGGAACGCGGGCATCCTGGTTACCCAGGTTGAGTATATCAAACAGGGAACCGACAAGGATTTTGTCATCGTGGACGCGGCTATGAACGACCTGGTCCGTCCGTCCCTCTACGGTTCCTTCCACCGCATCGCCGAGGTCGAACCCAAGGGACGCCCGGAAAAGAACGTGGACGTGGTCGGCCCCATCTGCGAATCCGGCGATTTCCTGGCCCAGGATCGGGACCTCCCGCAAGTGGAACCCGGCGAACTCCTGGCCGTCCACTCGGCAGGTGCCTACGGATTTGTCATGTCCTCCCAGTACAATTCCAGGGCCCGGGCGGCCGAACTCCTCGTGGACGGCGATACCACCCGTGTTGTCAGAAAACGGGAACAATATCAGACCCTGGTCGCCCTGGAAGAGGATTGTCTGGAAGAATAAAAACGGTTCCACAACCCGTAGGGGCAGATTCCATATCTGCCCTTTTCTGCATCCAGAACCCATACCCACGATTTTTGTGACCCATAGGGCAGATTCCATATCTGCCCTTTTCTGCATCCCGAACCCGTTTTTGCCCGTTTCCGGATATGCAATCCACAAGGGCGGATATG
>NZ_JBUDSQ010000035.1:0-28928 GCF_054921335.1 Desulfoplanes sp.
CGGCCGTTCGTGCTGAACAAGGCCTGGAGCAACATCAGAAAAGGAAGCGAAAACTGTTGGAATCCTCATGAAACATGCTGTCCATGGTGCATGCAGCACGGGCCCACAGACGTGCTGCGTTCTTTTTTTTCTCCGTTTTCCCGAATTGGGGAAGGTGAAGACCCGATTGGCGGCCGGAGTCGGGGAGAAACCTGCTCTGGAACTGTACCGGTGTTTTGTGCTCGATACCCTGGCCATGCTGGATACCCTCGATTCCTCCCTGATCCTGTGTTTTACCCCAAATGATGCCCGCAAGGATATGGCCCGCTGGCTGGGCGGACAACGCGAGTATCTGGTTCAGCAGGGGGACGATCTGGGCGAGCGTATGGATGCGGCATTCACCCATGCTTTTTCACGGGGATATTCTCGGGTCCTTCTTGTAGGAAGCGATATCCCGGACATGTCTTCGGACACCCTCAAAGAAGGTTTCGCTTGGCTTGTTGACAATGATGCCTGCCTGGCTCCGGCTACGGACGGGGGGTATTATTGCATCGGGTTCACCCGCAGCGGATATTGCCCTGAAGTTTTCCAGAACATGACCTGGAGCACTCCCGAGGTTTTCGAGCAGACACGGGAACGATTGACGACGTGCGGGGCCTCCATACACCTTTTGCCCCCAGCCGGTGACGTGGACACCATGGAGGATCTGGCTGCATTTTGGCAGCGTTCTGGTAACTTCAACGCCTCGTGCACCCGATCTTATCTGGAACGTACCGGATTGTTGGAAGGGGAGGTGGGAAGCGTTGGCGTCTAGTTTTGTAGTTTTTATTTTACACTTTTCCCCTATAAGTGTAAAACGATTTCTACAAAAATAGAGGAGAGTCTCTCATGGGCTTTGGTGATTTTCTGGCGATCCAGGCGAGGCTTCTCGGTGCTTTGCCTGAGACGACGCGTTTTTTATACGAGCAGATGCGGTGGGAAAACCGGTTGACCTGTCTTTATGGCGGACGGGGTGTCGGGAAGACGACCCTCATGCTTCAGGGGCTGAACCATATTGTCTCCCATGGCCGGAAAGGGCTCTATGTTTCGGCAGATCATGTTCAGGTTGCAGCTCTGGGATTGTATGAGATCGCCTCGGATTTTTTTCGTCACGGAGGGGAATTCCTCTTCATTGATGAGGCTCATAAACGACTGAATTGGGCTCAGGAAATCAAATCCTTGTATGACTCCTTCCCCCATGCCCGGATTATGCTTTCCGGGAGTTCGGTTCTGGCTTTGCAGACAGGGAAGGCGGATCTTTCGCGCAGGGCCATTTATCGTAAGCTGCCGGTCATGTCGTTTCGTGAATATCTTGCCATTGTCGTCGGCTGGGAGATGGAATCGTTTTCCTTCGAGGACATTCTGGACGACCACGAACCCATCGCGGGACGTATTCTTGGACAAGGTCCGATTCTGGGACATTTTCGGGATTATCTCGAGCGGGGGGCCTATCCCTTTGTCCTCGAAGGTGAAGCTGAATATGTCGAACGTCTGAACAATGTCGTGGAAAAGACCCTGTACGAGGATATGGGGCGTAGCGAGGGGCGCCGGGCAATGGGTATCCCGGTGATCAAAAAACTTCTCTGGTTCGTTGCCACCTCCCCTCCCATGGAGTTCAGCATCGACAGGGTGGCTCGGCATATCAAGGTGAGTCGGCCCACGGTCTACGCCTACCTGGAGGTGCTGGAACGTGCCGGGTTGATCATGTCAGTCCTGCCTCTGGGACAGGGGAGCAGGCTTGTTCGCAAAGGGGAGAAATTGTTCCTGGAAAACGGCAATCTGCTTTGGGGGATCAGCCAGTCCCTCACAGATGCCGATCCCACGGGGGCGCTCCGCGAGACATTTTTTGCCAACCAGATCCTTGCGGCCGGTTTCAGAATGCGGGTTGCCGATCAGGGGGATTTCGTGGTCGAGGAACGATATACGTTTGGAATCGGCGGTCCCGGCAAAAAAGGGGGACAGATTGCCGGGGTGGATGATTCCTATATTGTACGAGATGGCATCGAACATGGTTCCGGGTCGACCATTCCCTTGTGGTTGTTCGGGTTTTTGTATTGAAGGTAGGGCCGGATGAAGGGTATTGTAACGGTTAGAGGGGCATGTCGACCCTACGGAATGGTACAATTTTTCGATTTTTGGGGACCCCACCTGAATAATCATACGTTATTTTGCCTATGATCAAGCGCATACAAACATATCTCGAGAAATCCGGCTGGGTGGAACATCCGGAACGCATCTCCTTTCTGGCTGCCGGGGAATATAATGAAAATTATCTGATCGAAGCCGGGGATGGACGGTATGTCTTCCGGATCAACCACGGCAGTCAGCTGGGGTTGAGCGATCAGATCGGGTACGAGTTCAAGGTGCTTTCGGCTCTGGCCGAAAGCGGGGTCACGCCGCGTCCCTTTGCCGTGGATTCGGGGCCCAATGTTTTCGGCTCCGGGGTGCTGCTCATGGAATACGTTCCTGGTGTTCCCCTGGACTATCGGACCGATTTAGGCAAGGCCGCAGCCATCTTTGCCCGTATCCACAGCCAGCCCGCGGTTTCGGGGCTGATCCGGCAGGAAGATCCCATTGCCGCCATTGCCGAGGAATCCCTTGGCCTGATCCACCGGTATCCCGATCACCCAAGGACAGGGGCGAGGGAGAGGATTCTTCAGTATCACGAAGAGATCCTCCAACTCGTGGACAGGAACAGGGGGATTTTCGATAACGAAGACCTGTGCATCGTGAATACCGAAGTCAATTCCGGGAATTTCTGCATGGGTCGGGATCGTTCGTATCTGGTGGACTGGGAAAAGGCGGTGGTGTCCTACAGGTATCAGGATCTGGGACATTTTCTGGTTCCCACGACCACTCTGTGGAAGACGGATCATATCTGCACGGTTGACGAGCGTTATGCGTTCCTCACGTCCTATCAGGCCGCCTGCAGTCATGCTCCCGCCATGGACGAGCTGGTCTTCAAAACCGGGCTGCTCATGCGGACCATCGCCCTTCGCGCCACTTCCTGGTGCTTCATGGCCTGGTATGAGTACACCAGGCAGGATCGGGGCCTCAGTCATGGAGATACCTTTGAACGGATCACCTCTTTTCTGGATAATCTTGAATGGATCTTCGACTCCGTGAGATAACCAAGCACTATGATGGCAAGCCTGTTTTGCAGGACGTTTCCTTTGAGGTCGCCAAAGGGGAGTTTCTGTCCATCATCGGCCCCTCGGGTGCGGGCAAGACCACCCTGCTCAAGGTCATCGCCGGTCTTGAAGAGCACGATGGCGGGGAGATCGATTTTTCTTTTTTTCCGGGTAAGGACCGTCCGATTATACTGGTATTTCAGGATTTTCTGCTCTTTCCGACCATGACGGTCTTTGAGAACATCGCCTTTGGACTGCGGTCGCGCAAGATGCCCCGGGCTGCAATCAGGGACCGGGTCGAACACATGCTGACCTATTTCCAGCTCGAGGACCGGGCAAAGGCGTATCCGGCCCAGCTTTCAGGAGGCCAGCAGCAGAGGGTGGCCATTGCCCGGGGCATGGTCGTCAACCCGGCGGTCATGCTCCTTGACGAGCCTTTTGCCAACCTGGATCGGTCCCTGCGACTCGAGACCGCAGGGTTCATCCGCAGGACCCAGCAGGAGTTCGGGATCACGACCATTGCCGTGACCCATGATCTGGAAGAGGCCCTGGCTGTTTCCGATACCGTCGGGGTGATCATGGATGGACGGTTGGAGCAGATTGGTCCGCCTGAAACCGTGTATTTTTCTCCAGTGAACCAACGAGTGGCCAGATTTCTGGGGCCCATGAACACGATCCCAGCGGCCGTATTCTCCCTGCTCGATATGGAGAACCCGCCGGAGGCGCGTGAGCTTCTGGTACGTCCCGAGGCCCTGGAGCTCGTGGTTGATCCCCATGGGCCGGGAAGGGTGACGGCCGTGCGTTTTTCCGGACATTATCAGGCCTGTAGCGTGGCGATGGGGGATTATGATTTCATGGTGTACCAGAAGCATGATGGACTTCAGGTGGGGGATAGGGTGCGGATACGGGTGGATGTGATGTTGGGGAAATTCCAGGAGGCCGGACATGGGTAAACAGATCGTAGTGGTGCTGATCGCTATTTTCGTGGCTGTCGGTTGTGGCGGGCAGGAGGAGAAGACGGACTGGTTGCAGCAGGATTTTGCAACCATCACCGAGGCGGCCCGGGATACCGAGGTGCGTTGGTACATGTACGGGGGGTGGTCCCATGTGAACACCTGGGTGGACACCTGGGTCAAGGAGGAACTCGCTTCAAGATATGGAATACGCCTTGTGCGCGTGCCCATGGATGCCTCGGTCTTTGTGAACAAGCTGCTGGCTGAAAAGGCGGCCGGCAAGGACACCGGGGTGATCGATCTTCTGTGGATCAATGGGGAGAATTTCAAGAACGCCAAAGAGGCCGGACTCCTCACCGGCCCATTCGCCGGTTTGCTTCCCCATTTCACAAATCTCGTGGATCCGGATTCGGTTGCTTATGATTTCGGTTATCCCGTGGATGAATATGAGGCCCCCTGGGGCAGGGCGCAATTCGTATTCGAGTATGATACCGCTACAATCAAAGAGCCGCCGCACAGTTTCAAGCAGCTCAAGGACTGGATCAAGGCCCATCCTGGGCGATTCACCTATCCCCAGCCGCCGGATTTCACGGGATCGGCCTTTGTGCGGCAGGTGTTCTATGCGGTGACCGGGGGGGCGCAGCAGTACATGGGCGGATTCGATCAGGCCCTGTTCGATGCCAACGCCCCCAAACTCTGGGCCTGGCTGAACGGGGTCAAACCCTACCTCTGGCAGGAGGGCAGGACCTATCCCAAGGACAGCGGACTGCTGGACACCCTGTTCGCCCGTGGGGAAGTGGATATGTCCATGTCCTACCATCCTCCCCATGCCCAGACCAAGATCCTGGAATCCACCTATCCCCCCACGGTGCGGACCTTTGTGCTCAAGGACGGGTCCGTGGCCAACACCCATTATCTGGCCATTCCCTTCAACGCCCCCAATGTCCCCGGAGCCCTTGTCACGGCGAATTTTCTCATGTCCGTGGACGCCCAGCTTTCCAAATACCGGCCCGGCAATTGGGGGGATTTTCCGGTTCTGGATATGAACCGCCTCGCTGCCAGGGATAGGGTTCGGTTCGACAAGGTCGATCTGGGCCCGGCCACGCTCAGTGCCCACTACCTGGCCGGGTTCGCCGTCCCCGAGATCCCGTCGGCCTACCTGGAAGCCCTTGAACAGGGGTGGGACAAACATGTGCTAAGAAACAGGGGGCAGTGATCCGTTGGTCAACACTCGGCGCGGACTTCTCCTGAGGCTCTCCCCGTTGCTCATCCCGTATTTCGCCCTATTTTGTGCGGGCGTGGCATTGGCGTTTTTGCAGTCACTTGGCATGATGAGTCCCGTGCCTCTGGATCTGGATTGCGGAGAGGCCTATGTCCGTCTGTTCCAGGCCCCCTGGATGTATGAAATGTTCGGGTTTTCTCTCTATGTGGCCCTGGTCTCGGCCCTCATGGCCACGGCCGGGGGGACCCTCATCGCATGCGGAATATGGGCGATGCCTGTCGTGTTTAGAAGGATGAGCCTGGTCTACAAGATAACCCTCATCCTTCCCCACATAGCCATCGGGTTCATTATTCTGGTTTTTTTCAGCCAGACCGGCATTCTGGCATCCTTTGCCCAGTCCATGGGCTTGATCACCGGACCAGGCGACTTTCCCAACATCCTATACAGCCGGGCCGGATGGGGGCTCATTGCCGCATATACCTACAAGGAGATGCCTTTTGCCATTCTCATGGTCCTTGGCCCTCTGGCAGGATTCGATCGGCGTCTGGTTACCAGTGCCGCGATGCTCGGGGCAGGCCGCGGCCGGATTTTTATGAGGATCATTCTTCCCCATATCGCCCCGGCCGTCCATTCGGTGTTTATCATCTTGTTTTTGTATGCCTTCGGGGCCTTTGACATTCCGTATATTCTCGGAAACAGCAAGCCGGCCATGCTCAGTATCGAGGTGTACAATCTGTATTTCAAGCGGGATTTGGTCAACCGGCCCACGGCCCTGGCC
This sequence comes from Desulfoplanes sp., assembly GCF_054921335.1. Taxonomy (NCBI): domain Bacteria; kingdom Pseudomonadati; phylum Thermodesulfobacteriota; class Desulfovibrionia; order Desulfovibrionales; family Desulfoplanaceae; genus Desulfoplanes; species Desulfoplanes sp. Next base: position 6,103 of record NZ_JBUDSQ010000035.1, read on the forward strand.
ATGCTCATGCTCATGTTCTTTTTTTCGGTCCTGTTTATCATGCTCTATTCTCGGACAGTCGCTTCTCTGGGCGCGCGGGAGAGAAAATTGTGAGACACGTGTTCCTGCTCGTCTTGCTGATCGTTGTTTTTGTCCTGCCTCTGCTGGTTCTGGCCGGATATTCCCTGGCTCCTCAATGGCGGTTTCCAAGCCTGATTCCTGAAACCTTCGACCCCAGATCATTTGCGTTTCTCATCCGTGAGTATGATCCTCTGATGCGGCACCTGATTTCTTCGGTCACGTATTCCCTGATTACCGTTATCGTCACCCTGGCCATGTGCTATGCCCCGGCCAAGGTCATGGCCAGGGTGGAGTTTGCCGGCAGACACCTGCTCGAAGGATTTCTGCTGGCCCCGGCCCTGGTCCCTCCTATGACATTTGCCATGGGGCTGCACGTCATGTTCATCAGGATTTTCTTGGCCGATACCCTGCCCGGAGTGGTCCTGGTGCTGGCCGTTTGCAGCTATCCGTATATGTTACGGGCCCTCATCGCCGGATTCAATATCCTTGATCCGGCTTATGCCCTGTGTGCCGAAAATTTGGGCGGTTCTCTGTGGACCGTGTTCTTCCGGGTCGAATTGCCCCTCATCCTTCCCTCGATCATTGCCGGGGGGAGTGTGGTCTTTCTGGTCGCGTTTTCCGAATATTTCCTCGTCTTTCTCATCGGCGGGGGAGCCGTCCCTTCTTTTACCGGGTATCTTTTCCCGGTGCTCTCCTCTTCAAACCGGTCCTTGGGATCGGCCCTCACCATGGTTTTCATAGCTGTTCCCCTTTTCCTGTTCGTGTTCATCGAGTCCATTGTCGGCCGATCCTACCGACGTATGGGTGTGGGCAGGATGTAGCCCGCTCAAGGACAAGCCACTCTTCTGCCCTCTTGACACATAATCCCCTTGGACCTAGGACCTCTCCCGGCGTAATGCGATCCTCATTGCATCACGTGACTGCCTGGGAACGCCAACCCTCTGGTCGGTCTGGATTAAGGGACAGTGGCTGACCCTTGAGTGCTGGCGGTTCGGCCCATTATCAACGACCGTACCTGAACGATGGTCTGCGGACGCTCGGCGTTCCCGGGAGCAGAAGAAAGGATCAGTCCTAACGTGGCTGAGCAGGAAAGGGTGTGTAGTGCAAGTCGGTATGTTCAACTGAGGAGTTGTTTCGATGAAACGAGAGCAGTGGGGCACCAGGGTTGGATTCATCCTGGCTGCGGTTGGTTCGGCTATTGGTTTGGGGAACATTTGGCGGTTTCCTTATATCGCCTATGAAAATGGCGGGGGGGCCTTTCTGATCCCCTATTTGTTCGCCATGCTTACGGCCGGTATACCGTTCATGATTCTAGAATTCGGTATCGGGCACAAATTCAGGGGGTCCGCACCCAAAATTTTTTCAGCCCTTTCCAAAAAATGGGAATGGCTCGGCTGGTGGCAGATCGTTGTCTCCTTCACCATTGCGGTCTATTATGTGGCCGTGGTTGCTTGGTCCATTGTCTATTGCTGGCTTTCCTTCAGCCAGGGATGGGGAGACAATACCGGTGATTTCTTCTTCAAGAGCTTTTTGCACCTCACCGGAAGTCCGACCGAGGTCGGGAATATCCAGTGGCCTATTCTGGGAGCCATTGCATTTTCCTGGTTCGTGTGCTGGATCTTCCTCTATCGCGGGGTGCGTACGGGGATCGAAACCGCGGGCAAGATATTCATGCCCCTCCTCTTCTGTATGGTCATCCTTTTCATGGGCCGGGCTATCTTTCTGCCCGGGGCGAGCAACGGATTGGACTGGTTCCTCAAACCGGATTTTTCCAGAATCCTGGACTATAAGGTCTGGGCGGCAGCCTACGGACAGATTTTCTATTCCCTGAGCATTGGTTTCGGAATAATGCTCACATATTCGAGTTATCTGCCCAAGAAGTCCGATATCAATAACAACGCCTTCATCACCGTGTTCATCAATTGCGGGTTCAGCATGGTCGCCGGATTGATGATCTTTTCCGTGCTCGGATACATGGCCGCTCAGCAGGGCGTACCGGTCTCCGAAGTGGTCGGCTCGGGAGTCGGTCTGGCCTTTATCACCATTCCAAAGGCGATCAATCTGTTGCCCGCTCCGGTCTTTTTCGGGAGTATCTTTTTTCTGGCCCTGGTCTTTGCGGGGCTGAGTTCTGAGATCTCCATCTGTGAGACGGTCATCTCCTCGTTGATTGACAAGTTCGGATGGAACCGGAAACTTGCGGCCACCATTTTTTGTGCCGTTGGTTTTGGCGTGAGCATTGTTTTTGCCACGGGCGCCGGACTTTTGATTCTGGATATTGTTGACCATTTTGCCAATAATTATGGAATACTGCTCGGCGGCTTGGCAGAGATTGTTTTTCTTTCCTGGCTGCTCAATCTCGAGGATGTCAGGAAGTACGTCAATTCCATCTCGGATTTCACGATCGGGGGTTGGTGGAACGTGTGTCTCAAGTACGTGACCACCTTCTGCCTTGGGTACATGGTCATCGCCAATCTGGTCAGTGATTTTTCCAAGCCCTATGGGGGATATCCTGTCAGTTCCTTGTTCTACTTCGGGTGGCATGTGCTCGAGTTGACCCTCCTGCTGGCGCTCATCATGCATTTCAAACCCTCTGTTTCAGAACCCCAACCAGCCAAGGTTTCATGCCAGGGAGGCCATCGCTAATGTCCACAGCCGCAATTATCATGTTGATCTTTGGATTGAGCATCACCTGGGGGAGTGCTGCCGTGTGCATCTCCAAGGCGATGAAGAAAAAGTAGGCGTATTGTAGCAGTTCAACACCAATGAAAAAGCCCCTGATGCGTGATGGCATCAGGGGCTTTTGTCTGTGCTGGATGGGTAACGGGACGATTAGGGTACAGCCCCGTTTTTTGCTGCCCGGGCATCGGAAAAGACCAGGAGCAAAACAGCCCCCAGGATGGTCGTGACGCCAAGATATCCGGCCAGGGTGAACCGTTCGTCCCACCAGAAATAGGCCATGACCCCGGCGACCACGGGTTCCAGCGTGGCCACGACCGCCGCCTTGGACGCGTCGAGATGTTTGAGGCCGATACAGTAGAAGGTGTAGGCGCCGAATGTGGTTGCCAGTCCCAGGAAGAAGACTGCGCCGAATCCGGTCATGGTCATGGGATGGAAGTCGATCCACGGGGCAAGGCCCAGCAGCCCCACCGGAAGGGTGTAGGCGAAGATGGTGTGGGTCGGGTAGATGTTCAGGTAGTGCTTCCCGAAAATATAGTACAGGGCATAGCTCAGACCGGCCACGAGTCCAGCCGAGACCGCAAGCGGGGTTACGTGCATGGTCTGTCCGGTGGATGAACCCATGGCGACAGCCACGACTCCGGCGATGGTCATGGCAACGCACACAAGTTTCACGGGCGTCATGATTTCCTTGAGGATGAGCCGGGCCAAAAGGGCCACCCAGGCCGGGGCGGTGTACAGGAGAACAGCAGCCAGAGCCGCCCCTCCGCTTTGAACGGCGATCTGATAGCTTCCGAAAAACACGGTCACGCCCAGGAATCCGAATCCCGCGATCATGGGGAGATCCTTGCCTGCAACCCTGTATTCCCGCATCCATCCGGCCTGGGCAAGAAAGAAGAGCCAGCCGAATGCGGCCCGCCAGAAAGCGACCTCAAGAGGCTCCATGCCCTGGGAAAAAGCGAGTTTGGAAAATGGACCTATGCACCCCCACAGGGTCGCTGCGGCCATGACGGGCAGAACGCCCCGGATGATCATTGGTGCTCCTTGCGATACACGTGCAAATGATTGGTCGGGGATATGTACGGAGAGTGGGGGGTTCGGGCAAGGGAAATCTCCGTCATGGATGGGGACGGACCCGTCATGCCAGGCATTGCGGTCGCAATGGCTCGGGGCATCCGCATCCGGGTTTTTCCCTTTACCTGTGGGGCTGATGATCGTAAGAAGTCCCCTTGCCCCGTGGATTTCGCAGAACCAATAACCTTCAGCCGAAACGGCACAACGATTATGGGAAAAAAGACCAACAAGGAAAAACGGGAACGCAAGGTCAAGGAATCGGCCATGGCCGAAGAGTCTCAGGCCGTCCGGCGCAGCAGTACCGTCTATTATTGTATCATTGCAGGATTGCTTCTGCTGGTGTTTCTCGAAGTATTCGGGGTTGTGTGAAGCATATCTTTTGACAATGTGTCTCGGGCGGTGTCGCAATGGTTGTTCTCATGTGTCTGTCCGGTGCAATGTTTTTGTATGTCTATTACACTCGGGTCTTTCCGGCTCGGGAAAAAGGGCACGGCGCGCCGTGCCCCTACGGATCTCGTTGGAAACACCTACGTCTTTATGACGGCATTTTGATAGGATTTTGAACCATCACAAGGAGTTCCAATGCTTGAAATGACCATTGAGATGATCGAACAATTTCTCGGAAAAACCCTGCCCGGCACGGTCAAACTCACCGGGATCGGGGAAATAGGATCCCTGGACGAACAGGGCATGAAGGATTTCGGATACGGCAAGCCCATGCTCGTTTCCTATGAGCAGGACGGGGTTGCCAAGCAGGCGGTCATCTCCTCCATGCGCGGGGACAAATATGGCCATCAATTCTATTGGGACCGGGCCGCCATCCTCATGTTCCAGTACGAGACCGGAACCAGGATCAAGCAGCACGTAAAGCCTCTTGGCCTGGGCTACGCCGATACAAAGGGCAATCTGGTGCCCATGAACGATCCCGAGGAATTCTTCATCCTCAACGAAAAGGTCGAGGGGCACGATTATTTTCTGGATCTGGAACGGATCCGCAAGGGGCAGGACTCGGACAGCGACAGGGAGTTGGCCAAGAAATTCGCTCTGTGGCTGGCCGATCTGCACAGCGATAAAAAGGAAGATCCGGACCTGTATCTGCGCAGAACCCGGCAGCTCATCGGCGATTCCGAGTGTATCTGGGGGCTGGTGGACGGGTACCCCCATCCCTATGAGCATTTCATGCCCGAGCGATTCATCGCTCTGGAGAAGAAACTCATCGACTGGCGCTGGAAGCTGCGTTCCTTCACCCACCGGTTGAGCGCCACCCATGGTGATTTCCATCCCTGGAACGTGCTTGTCCGGGAAGACAATGATTTCTCCGTGCTCGACTGCAGCCGGGGTCTCTGGGGCGAACCGGGCGATGACGTGGCCACCATGAGCTGCAATTATTTCCTCTTCGGTCTGTATGAACAGCCTCGTTTGTCCGGACCTTTCGAGACCATCTACCGCACCTTCTGGGATACCTATCTCGAAGCCACCGGTGACAAAGAAGTGCTCAAGGTTGTCGCTCCCTATTATGTGTTCCGCGGGTTGGTCATCGCATCGCCTGAGTGGTATCCCAATCATCCCCTGGAAGTCCGCAAGGGGCTGCTCCGGTTTCTGGAGAATGTGCTCGAGGATGATGTGTTCGATTATGCCAATATCAATAAATATATGGAAGGGTGAGGTGGGTGCGCGGTAGATAGTGCGCAGGAAAAACATTTTATGCCGGGGAGATATAAATTCCACTCCTGGCTGAAATTTTTTCGGGATCTCGTAGGGGCACCCCTTGCGGACTGTTCGGCATATTTGGGAACGCATGGGGCTGCGGCGAGTCATGGGTGCAGGGATTACAAGGATTACAGATATGGCAGACACGAAAGAAACACGTGGCACCGGTTGGGCTATCTGGTTCGTGGGGCTGCCCGGGTCCGGGAAAAGTTCGGTTGCCAAGGGGGTTGCTGAGGTTCTCAAGGGGCGGGGAATTGATATCGTCCATCTCCAGATGGATGAACGCAGAAAGGTCTATTTTCCAAAGCCCACCTATTCATCCGAAGAGCGGGCCAAGGCTTACGGACTGTTTGCCGACGAAGGTGCCGCGCTGGCTGCTGCGGGCAAAGGGGTCATCATGGATGGAACCGCCCCCAAGGTGGCCATGCGTACCAGGGCCCGGAAGAACACCGTCCGGTTTGCCGAGGTCTATGTGCATTGTCCTCTGGACGTGGCCATGGAGCGGGAAAAGAACCGTCCCGAAGGGCTTGTCATGGCCGGGCTGTATGAAAAGGCCATGGAACGCAGAGAAAAAGGAACCCAATTCCCCGGTCTGGGCCGGGTTATCGGCGTGGATACCCCCTTTGAGAGGGACGAACACGCCGAATACATTGTTGACAATGCGTCGTTGACGTTGGAACAGGCGGTTTCCAATGTTGTCCAATGGTTTGACGGATGGCTGAAAATTTCTAAAATTTCATAACTTTCTAAAATTTCAAAATACCCCATGAAATTTCACATAATCACCTTTGGCTGCCAGATGAATGTCTGCGATTCCGACTGGCTGTCTTATTATTTGCAGACTCTTGGCTGGGAGCCCGTGGCCGAGGCCGAGGCCGAGTGTTTCATCGTCAACACTTGCAGTGTGCGGGAAAAACCCGAGCAGAAAGTGTACAGTCTTTTGGGCCGTCTCAAGGAATATTGGGAGGCCAATCCCCGCTGTTTTGTGGCCGTTGGCGGGTGTGTGGCCCAACAGGTGGGAACGGCGTTCTGGAAGCGGTTTCCCTTTGTCCGGCTGGTCTTCGGGACCGACGGGGTGGCCAATGTACCCTCGGCCCTGCAGCAGATTGTCGGTGACCCGGAAAAGCGGATCAGTCTGCTCGATTTTCTCGACCACTATCCCGAGCGGGAAAACCGTTTCCCTGCATATCTTCCGGCCCAGGCCTTCGTGAATATCATGCAGGGATGTGACAATTTTTGCGCTTACTGCATCGTTCCCTACACCCGGGGGCGGCAGAAATCGCGTGCCAGCAATTTGGTTCTGGATGAATGCCGGGCTCTGGTGGAGCGCGGGGTGCGCGAGATTTCCCTTCTTGGTCAGAACGTCAATAGCTATGGTCTGGACGATCATGGGGACGGGGTCGGTTTTGCCGAACTTTTACATATGGTTGCGGCCATTCCCGGACTCGACAGGTTGCGCTTCACCACCTCCCATCCCAAGGACATCGCCCCGGAGGTCATCCGGGCTTTCGGGACCCTGCCCAGCCTCTGTCCCCAACTCCATCTGCCGGTCCAGTCGGGCTCCGACGTCCTCTTGAAATCCATGGGCCGTAAGTATACCCGGGAGCGGTATGAGGGAATCGTCAGGGATCTTCGCTCTGTTTGTCCGGACATTGCCCTGACGACCGATCTCATTGTCGGATTTCCCGGAGAGACGGATCGGGATTTCGAGGAGACCCTTGGTCTCATGCACCGTGTCCGGTACGAAAGCAGTTTTTCCTTCAAGTATTCGGATCGCCCCGGTGTCCGGGCCGAGCGGATGGCGAACAAGGTTCCAGAAGCGGTCATGCAGGAACGTTTGCAGCGTTTGCAAGCATTGCAGGCCGAGTACACCGTGCAGGCACTCGAGGCCCGGGTGGGCAAACAGGACCAGGTTCTCGTGGAAGGGGCGAGCAGAAAATCCCATGGTAAAATTCCGTGCTGGCGGGGAAGGGATTTGGGGGGCCGGGTCGTCAATTTCGATTTTGATACCCCGGATTTGGTCGGCAAGATTGTTCCGGTAACCATTACCGCGGCAAAAAAGCACTCCCTTTGGGGAGAAGCGAGTGGTTCCCCATGGTAGAGATGACTGTTTTCGGGTTGGCCCTGGATGAGGAATCCCAGATGCCCATCCTCATCCTCAAGGACGAAAGCGAGACATATGTTTTGCCCATATGGATCGGTGCCATGGAGGCCATGGCTATTTCCATGGCCATAAACAAGGTTTCCATTCCCAGACCCATGACCCATGACCTGCTCCTGAACGTGATGGCGGAGATGGACGGCAAACTTGATCATGTGGAGATAGTGTCCATCGACAAAGGAACCTATTACGCGGCCCTGGTCGTTGATACGGCCGACGGGGCCAAACGGGTGGACAGCAGGCCCTCGGATTCCATCGCCCTGGCTTTGAAGTCCAAGGTGCCCATCATGGCGTCCACGACCATGCTCGAACAAACCTTTTCCCAGCAAAAAGGCGAGTACCAGGCTGTTATCGAAGGAGAGGACGCCAAACAATGGACCGAGATCCTGGCCAAGTACAATCTTGATGAGATCAAATACAAAATGTAAAATAATAAAATTTTTAAAATTTTCAAAATCTTTAAAATTCCAAAAAAATTACTATGATAGATCTACACACCCATACCATTTTTAGCGATGGCGACCTCATTCCGGCAGAAGCGGCCCAGCGGGCAGCCGTTGCCGGGTACAGGGCCATGGCCTTTACCGACCATGCCGATGCATCGAACCTCGACTTCATCTTGGAAAATATTTGTCGGGTGAGTGAAAAATTTTCCGTGTATACGGATATAGACCTCTTATGCGGGGTTGAATTGACCCATGTTCCGCCGGGGCTGATCGAAGAGTTGACCCAACAGGCACGGGCTGCGGGGGCTGAAATCGTGGTTGTCCATGGCGAGACCATTGTCGAGCCCGTTGCCGTGGGGACCAATCTCGCGGCTATCAATGCCGGTGTGGATATCCTGGCCCACCCGGGGCTCATCCGTCCCGAGGAAGTCGCCCTGGCAGCCAACAATAACGTGGCCCTGGAAATAACCACCCGCAAGGGGCATTGTCTGACGAACGGGCACGTGGCCGCTCTGGCCAAGGAGATGAAAGCTCCGTTGGTGATCAACAACGATGCCCATACCGTGGGGGATATGGTCCCTAAGAAGATGCGTAAGATGATCGCGCTCGGGGCGGGCATGTCCGCTGGTGACATCCGCAAGGCCGAAGCGAATTCCCAGGCCATTGTTCAGCAAATAATGAAGAAACGTATCAAGAAGCTACAGAGCAAGAATGGTGGGAACGGGAACGATCTTCCGGCCTAGCCCTTGAGGAAACGGCCCCTTCCAGGGGAGAGAATAGTTAACGGACCGGGTCGGCATTACAACCCTTCTTTGGTGACCCGGGCATAACACTTGTGGGAAACGTGCATGGATATGTTGTCGCAACTCGGTTTTTGGTCGATGGTTTCCGGTGCAACCTTGATGGTCAAAAGCGTCCTTTTTCTTCTGGCACTCATGTCGCTGGGGAGCTGGACGATCATTTTTTTTAAATGGTTCCAGCTCTCCCGGGTCAGACGGAGGGCTGTACGGGATCTGGATGGATTCGAGTCGACCGCGGACCTGGCCAAGGGGGTCGAGGTGCTGCGGAATGCCAAACTGTCTCCCCTGTATCCCATTGCGTTCGGGGCATTGTCCGAGATGCGTCAGCTGGAGAAGTCCTCCCTACACCCCTCGCTCGTTTTTCGTGTCTCCGGCGAGAATATCCAGCGGATCCTCAAGAAGGGGGTTGATAAACAGCTCGGTCAACTCGCCTCCACCCTGTCCTTTCTGGGTACCTGTGCCAATGCCGCCCCTTTTATCGGATTGTTCGGTACCGTCTGGGGGATCATGCACTCCTTCCATTCCATCGGACTCCAAAAAACCGCTGCACTGGCCACGGTTGCGCCGGGCATCTCCGAGGCCCTCGTGGCCACGGCCATCGGGTTGGGCGTGGCTATCCCCGCAGCCATTGCCTACAATGCATTTCTCGGGCTTTTGCATGGGATAGAAACCGAGCTCACGGCCTTCTCTGGGTCCTTTTTGAACCGTGCCCGTCGGGAGCTCCCCTGGATGCATGGTGTGAAAGCCAAAAAAGAGTAGGGACGGATCATGGAATTCAATCCCCATAAACGTGGTTTTATCGCTGAAATCAATGTGACCCCCTTTGTGGATGTCATGTTGGTTCTGTTGATTATTTTCATGGTCACCGCACCCATGCTCACCCAGGGGGTGGATGTGGATCTGCCCACGACCAACACAGTGGAAACATTGCCGGAAGACAGTGACCATCTTGTTTTGAGTGTGAAAAAGGACGGGTCGATTTTCTTGGATACCTATGCCGTGGAGCTCAAGGAGATGGAAAAACATCTCAAGCGACTGGTCAAGGACAAGAACAAGCTGCTCTACCTCAAAGCGGACAAGAATGTTCCCTATGGCGTGGTTGTCAAGGTCATGGCCAGGGTCAAATCGGCGGGAATCCAAAAACTCGGGGTGGTCGCCGAACCCGAGGATCTGGAGTAACCATGAATGGATGGCTCGTCCGTCTTTGCCATGAACGATTATGATGCGACTCATCAGCCTTTTTTTCTCCATCGCCCTTCATGCTGCCCTCATTGCCGCAGGGGTATATGCGTCCATGGGGAGTTCCATCCATGTTGATCTGGGAAAACGTGTCTATACGGTGGATTTGGTGAGCCTGCCCCCAGCGTCTCCATCGGAACCGTCCGGGTCTATAAAGAAGGCTGCATCTCCCAAGAAAAAAAAGGTGGCCACATCCCCAAAACCTCCACCCAAGCCCAAGTCCAAGCCCAAACCGCAGCCAGCCAAGAAGATCAGTCCTAAAAAATCCCCACCCCCTCGCAAGCGGGCAGCCAAGAAAAAACCTGATCCCAAGAAGAAAACCATATCCTCGGAGCAGGTTATCGCCCAGGCCCTCAAAGGGGTTCAGGGGGCGGTCCGCACGGAAACGCGTAAAGAGCGGCAGGATCTCGTCAGGGAATTGGCCGGGTTGCGCAAGAGGGTGGATCAGGATATCGGGTCCACTGGCCAAGGACGTACCGGCGCCCAGGGCTCGGGACTCGTTCAGGTCTATGGCCGGATTGCCGAAACGGCGATCAAGGAACATTGGCGATTCCCCAGAGTGGGAGGGGGCAACCTGGTCGCTCAAGTCGAGGTGCGTATCGATCACGGAGGCATGGTACTCGGGACCAAGGTGCTCGTTTCTTCGGGCCGCAAGGATTTTGATGGTTCGGCCCTGAGGGCCATCCACGAGGCAGAGCCCTTGCCGGAACCGCCGTCCAGAGACATCAACCGACTGATCATCAATTTCAATCTGAGCGAATTGCAGGAATGAACAGGCGGAAGCGGAAGACGGGGAAAGGCGGTTTTGGGTTTTATGGCCGAGGGAAGACGGAAGACAAGGAAGGGACGGTGTCGGACGCCAAGACCGGAAGCTCTCGACAGTAGAGACAAGGTTTTTGGGGCCTTCTACAGCAACGATAACGCGTTATCCAGGACATGATCCGTCGCCATGGTTTCCACCTATACACTGGATCTTGTCGCGGTCTCCGGGCCGCCGAAGATCCCGGCCTATGCCGTGGATAACGGCGCACGCTGAACATGCACCCCAAGAGGTGGAGATTTTTCAGGACGTGCCAATATCTCCCACCTCCATGACTCTTTTTACACCATTGGCGGTATCCAAAACCGCATGGGCATGGTTATGCCGGTCATTATGAATAAAAATACTCTCTTTTGTTTGATCGTCCTGCTCCTGGGATTGTTATTTCCGGGAGCCTCCCTTGCTGCAGAATCTGCCGTGTCCATCGATATCTACGGACCCGGACAGACCCGGGTACGTTTTTATCAGGCAGATCCCTTGGGCATGGACCGAAAACCCATTGCCGAACTCCCGGAAAGACTTGAGAAATTGGAAACAGCCTTACGGACCAATCTCGGTTTTCTCCCCTTTTTCGATTTTGTCACCACCCCGGATATTCTTGGCGGCGGGGACCTGGGAGGTTTCAGGGCCCGGGACATGGATTTCAAAAAACTCCAGCTCTCCAAGGTGGACCTGGTTTTGACAACGGCTTGGGATGACAGAAATGGCCAGGGGGGGGCGTCGGATTCAGTCGAGCTGCGCGTGTTTGAGACCTTTACCGGCCGCTTGGTCCTTGGTAAGGCCTATTATATCCAGAATGACAAGCAAGTTCCCGAAGTAGCCACACGGTTCTGTGCCGCCTTGATGAAGAAACTCACCGGGAGCGATACGTTCTTTACTTCGCGTATCGCATATGTCTGCCGGCAGGGAACTTTCAAGGAGATCTGTCTGGTTTCACCCCAGGGGAATGATCTGTTCCAGGTGACCCATTTCGACGGAATCAGTCTGAGTCCTGTATGGTCTTCAAATGGTGATAAGCTCGCTTTCTCTTATCTGGATGGCACCGGACACAGATTGGCTGTCTGGGACAGGAAGAGCCGCGAGATCATGAAATACGATCTGCCCGGGCACACCTGTATCGGCCCTGCTTTTGATGCTGACGACGATCTGGCCATCAGTATCGATCCCTTCGGGAATCCGGACATCTATCTTCTTGATCCGTCTTACAAGGTCAAGAATCTGCGTTCGCCACTGGTCCAAAACAGGGCCATCGATATTTCGGCGTCTTTCGATCGTCAGGGAAAACGCATGGCCTTTGTGTCCAGCAGGTACGGTAATCCCCATATCTTTGTGCTCGATCTGAAAACCGGTGCCGTTACGCGGGTGACCTACGAAGGGACCTATAACACGTGTCCAAATCTCAGTCCTGATGGGAGATTGCTCGCCTTTGCTCGAAGGACGGATTCCGGGCACAGGATTTTCGTCACCGAACTGGCCACGGGGACGGAAAGGCAGGTAACCTTCGGGCCGGGCAACGATGAGGACCCGGCCTGGTCGCCGGACGGCTATTTTCTGGCCTTCACGTCCAACCGGTCCGGAAAGTATCAGCTTTATGTGGCCACTAAATATGGCGATAATGCCAAGCATATCCCGACGGGGCCTGAAGATGCCACCGCTCCAGCCTGGTCACCGGTTGCTTGGTAATTGTTGAAATTTTTCAGTGTGTGTTTGAAACGACATTCTTACCCAGGGAGGGCTCTTATGATGCAGCATGGTTCGCGTTGGTTGGTTCTAATGGTCTTGGCATGTTTTGTCTGTTTTGGTTGCGCCAAAAAGCAGATTTCATCCCAGGCAACAGTCCCTGCATCCCAGGAACTGGAAGAACAGCAGACCCAGGAGATGACCCAGGCTGAAAAGCTTGCCGCAGAGGAATTGGAACTGGCTCGCGAGGAACAGCTCGTCGAAAAAGAGCTCGCTGAAGAACAGCGGATCGCGGAAGAGCGGGCACGGAAGGAGGCCATGCTCGAACAGGGCGTGGAGACCCTTGAGGCCGACAAGATCTATTTTGACTTTGATTCCTTTGTCCTCAAACCCCAGGCCAGGACCATTCTCCAGAACAAGGCCGAGCTACTCAAGAAGCTGCCCGAGCTTAAAATGCGCATCGAGGGAAATTGTGATGAACGGGGCACGGACGAATACAACCTCGCCCTGGGTGAAAGACGCGCCCGCGTGGCCTATGAGTTTTTGATCCTTCTCGGCGTTGACCCCCAGCGGCTGCAGATCATCAGCTACGGCGAGGAGTATCCCGCCGATCCCGCCCATAACGAAACCGCCTGGGCGTTGAACAGGCGGGATGAATTCAAGATTTTTAAATAAGGACGGAACAACCGTGTCTGTCGTCGTTTTATTGACGCACGACGCGATATCACTATGGCTGCAGCACGCTATCCGATGGAGATGGGCTGCGCCGACTGTCTGATACAAGGCCGTGATCTCGGTGCCGGAGTCGTTTCGGTGCGGCGATCACGGCCTTGTTGGTACAGAACTGATACCATTTTCATTTTGACTGCATCGGTTGCCATTGGGGTGTGGCATTATTCTCTTCATTTACAAAAATGTGCTTCAATACATGCAAAAAACCCTTAGTTTTTTTTGACGATCGTTGGGTCCATGGGGCTGCCCTTTCACGTATCCAGGGCCCCGGTTCATGGACGAATTGTCTGTATGTGCCAAGGATTTCAGGAAGAACGGCTTTCAAAGCAGGGTTGGTTCAGACGGGATGGAGCGTGCCTGTCTGCATCCAGTGCAGGATTTGCCGGGCAAAGGCTCTGAAATGATCGAGATGGGTGGTGCACACCGTGTAAACAATATTCCAGTCGATGGAAAAATAGTCATGGACTGCGATATTCCGGAATCCCACGCTTTTTTTGATTCGTGCACAGAGATGATCCGGGCGGCTGTGGATGGATCACGGAAAACGGGCGGGTCCATATATGAATCGCCCCTACGAGTTTTGGGTAATTATGTGATAGATATTTTTGTGCAGATGCTTACCCTTTGTGGATTACAACTGAAAAAGGGAAGCCGTTTGGCTTCCCTTTCCTGTTTTTGGACCTGAGATGTGTGGTGCAAACGTTCTCGGCCTTACACCCCCAACGCCTCCTTGATGGCCTGGAAGTCCACGTTGGAATTGATGATCTGGGTGGCCTGGTTGATTTTGACGATATCACGGAGTTTGTGGCTGACCTGGATGTTCTCCATCTTTTTGGCCACGGTATAGGTGTCGTCCCTGACCACGATGATGGGCACACCCAGGACTTCGGAGCGGGTCAGGATGATGTCGTTGGGGTAGAGGTTGCCGGTCAGGATGAGGCAGGGGGCTCCTCCCTCGAGTGCCACGAGCTGGACGTCCGAGCGGTCACCACCGACAATGATGGCCGCCTTTTTGTGTTTTTTGAAGTGGGTCATGAAGTTTTCGACCTGCATGGTTCCAATGAGGAAATTCTCCACGATCTTGTCGGATTTGGAACTCACGGAAATGATCTTTCCCCCGAGACGGTTCGACAGGTCCCTGATGGTGATTCCCTTCATGATGGAATCCGGGGGGATGATGCCGAGCACATTGATCCCGTTGTTTTCCAGGAAGGGTTTGATCACGTTCTGGACCTCGTCCATGACATGCACTGGAATGTCATTGAAAATGATACCCAACAGGGAATCCCCCAGTTGTTCCTTGACGGACAGCAGGTAGTCATAATTGATGTCTTTGGAAAAACGGTCGATGAGGATGGTCTTGAGCCCGAGGAGTTTGGTCAATGTTGGACCGTCCACGCCGCAGTATTTTCCGGAATGCAGGAAGCTGCCCGATCCCCCCATGACCATTATATCCGTTCCGGAACTGAGTTTTTCGTAGGCTTCCTTGATCTTGTTGATCGGGGTGTCACATTTTCCAGCCAATGCCTTTGCCTTGAAATCATGCGTGATCACCAGGGGGGTGACCAGCCCCGGATCTTCATCCAATCCGAGAACTTCTTGGAGAAAAAAGGCATCCTCATCCCCGACCTTGTCTCCTGCCTTGCCGGGAACGGCCCCAACGGGTTTCATATACCCGACCTTGAGTCCCTCCTTTTGGAACTTCATACCCAAAGAGAGGGCGATCATGTTTTTGCCGGCGTATCCAGAAGTCGATCCTATGTAGAGTCCAATCATACCTGTGCCCCCTTTGTCCTGAGAGTTCATTCAAAAAATAGTCGTATGGATCCGGTTGCTATCCATGGTTACCTTATAAACGATATACAGCCGTATACGTCAAGTGCGGATGGAATGCATGGAAAAAACGGTGATTGGTCCATGGCATGTGGTCGTTGGACATATCCCCAGGGTAATTGGCGCGGACGAAACCCTTGTCATCCCCATGGGATAGAGTGAAGAGATGCGTCCGCGCCAGCGGTGTATCCATCCGGCAGACATACCTGCTCAGGGACTGAACCGAGCCGGAGGGTTATTTTCCCGACCTGCCGTCGTCGCACGGGCCATTGTTCCCGTCGGGCCTGGCGTGTTCGGCGGTAGCGGTGACCTCGCACCGTTCTCCACCCCCGTCAGCCGGAACCTGTGAAGGGGATGCCCCGGAAGCGGATTTTGCGTGGGGTTCCGTCTCGGCCATGCGTTTTAGGGTTTCGTAACGTTCCTGGTACTGGATCTCGATGGCTGCACGCAGCTTTTCGGACTCTTCCGGAAAGGTCCGTTCCAACAGGCCGTAGCGGTTTTCACCGGACAGGAATTCCTGCAGGGTTCCATCGGGTCCCTTGGAATCCAGGATGAAGGGGTTCTTGCCTCCATCGGCCAACCGGGGATTGTATCTGTACAGTGGCCAGTAGCCGGAACTCACTGCAAGCTGTTCCTCGAGCTGGGATTTGCCCATGCCCTTTTTGATGCCCTGATTGATACACGGGGCATAGCAGATGATCAGGGATGGGCCGGGATAGCTTTCGGCCTCGGTAAATGCCTTTAACAGCTGCTGCTTGTTGGCCCCCATGGCCACGGAAGCGACATACACATAGCCGTAGGTCATGGCCATGCGGCCGAGATCCTTTTTGCCGGTCTTTTTTCCCGAGGCCGCGAACTTGGCGATGGACCCGAGCGGCGTTGCCTTGGAGGACTGGCCGCCGGTGTTGGAATAGACTTCCGTATCCATGACCAGGACATTGATGTCCTCGCCCGAGGCCAGCACATGGTCCAACCCGCCGTACCCGATGTCATAGGCCCAGCCGTCACCGCCGAAGACCCAGTAGGATTTCTTGGTGAACAGGTCTTCCATGGTCTTGATTTCTTCGAGAAGATCGTTGGCCGGAGCTCCAGCCAGCAGGTCGCGGAGTTTGTCACCTTCTCCCCTGGATACCTGGGCATCGTCCTTGCCCGCAAGCCAGGCCTGCATGGTCGCTTTGAGATCGGCGGGCAGGTCCGTTTCCAGAGCCTGGGTGATCTTGGATGCCAGGGTGTTTCTGCGCTGGTCGATCCCCAGAGAGATACCGAACCCGAACTCGGCCGCATCCTCGAATAGGGAGTTGCCCCATGCCGGGCCGTGGCCGTTCTTGTCGGTGCAGTAGGGCACGGCCGGAGCCGAGGCACCCCAGATGGACGAACAGCCGGTTGCATTGGCAATGATCATGCGTTCGCCAAAGAGCTGGGTGAGGAGTTTGACATACGGTGTTTCACCGCAGCCCGCACAGGCCCCGGAGAACTCGAGCAACGGCTGCTGGAGCTGGCTGCCCTTGAGGGAGGTCCGCTTCATGAGGCCGTCTTTGACCGGAACGGCATCGGCAAAGTCGAAATTGGGCACCTGTTCGGCGGTCTGGGTGTCGATGGGCTTCATGACCAGGGCCTTTTCCTTGGCCGGGCAGATATCCGCGCAATTGCCACAGCCCAGACAATCCATGGTGTTCACCTGGATGCGGAAGTGCATGCCCTTGACCTCTTTGCCCAGGGCGGGCTTGGTGGTGAAGCCGGCAGGCGCCTTTGCAAGCTCCTCGTCCGTGAGCAGGACCGGACGGATGGCCGCGTGGGGGCAGACCATGGCGCATTGGTTGCACTGGATGCAATTCTCCATGATCCATTCGGGCACGTTGATGGCTACGCCGCGCTTTTCGTGCTTGGTGGTGCTCAGCGGGAAGGTGCCGTCCGGGGTGAACGCGCTCACGGGCAGCTTGTCGCCCTGCTGGACGAGCATGGGCCGCATGACGTTCTTGACGAAATCGGGCTCGCTGCGTTCCACGGCCGGTCCGTCCACCGCGTCTTTCCAGGCTTCGGGAACATCCACCCCGATGAGGTTGTCCACGGACTGGTCCACGGCAGCGATGTTCATGTTCACGATCTTGTCGCCCTTTTTACCGTAGGTGGTCTTGATGGATTCCTTGAGCAGGGCCACGGCATGCTCGAAGGGAATGACCTCGGAGAGCTTGAAGAAGGCCGTCTGCATGATCATGTTGATCCGACCGCCCAGGCCCACACTGCCCGCGATCTTGACCGCGTCGATGATGTACATCTTCAGCTTTTTCTCGGCAATGGTCCTCCGCATGGATGCGGGCAGTTCCCTGTCCAGCTCCTCGGGGGACCAGTGGCAGTTGAGCACAAAGGTGCCGCCTTCCTGGATGTTTTCCAGTATGTCGTAGGTATGCACGTAGCTGGGATTGTGGCAGGCGATGTAGTCGGCGGCCTCGATGAGGTAGGTCGACTGGATGGGCAGATCCCCAAACCGGAGATGGGAGATGGTCAGCCCGCCGGATTTTTTGGAATCATAGGCAAAATAGCCCTGGGCATAGAGATCGGTATTGTCCCCGATGATCTTGATGGCGCTCTTGTTGGCCCCCACGGTCCCGTCGGAACCAAGCCCCCAGAACATGCACCGGACCGTTCCCGTGGGCGCACTGGAGAAGGATTTGGGGATATCCAGGGAGGTGTCCGTGACATCGTCCACAATGCCCACGGTGAAATGGTTCTTCGGGGTGTTCCCGAGCATGTTGTCAAAGACCGCCTTGACCATCCGGGGGCTGAATTCCTTGGAACCCATGCCGTAGCGGCCACCGGTGATGAGCGGCATTTCGCCCTGTTCCATGAACGCGGTGCACACGTCCTGATACAGCGGATCGCCCAGAGCGCCGGGTTCCTTGGTCCTGTCCAGCACGGTGATCCGCTCTGCCGTGGCAGGAAGGACCCGCAAGAAGGCCTCGGCCACAAAGGGACGGTACAGGCGAACCTTGACCAGGCCGACCCGTTCTCCCCTTCCGTTCATGGCGTCCACCGCTTCCTCGATGGTCTCGCAGGAGGAGCCCATGGACACGATGACCCGTTCGGCCTCGGGGTGACCCACGTAGTCGAAGAGTTTGTACCCGCGGCCGGTCAGGGCGGAAACCTGACGCATGCAATTGGTCACGATCCTTGGGAGGGCTTCGTAATAGGAATTGGCGGCCTCGCGTCCCTGGAAGTAGATGTCCGGATTCTGGGCCGTGCCCCGGATGTCCGGGTGCTCCGGGTTCATGGCCCGGGCCCTGAATGCCTTGATCTTGTCGTAGTCGGCCAGCTTGGCCATGTCTTCGTAGTCGATGATCTCGATCTTCTGGATTTCGTGGGAAGTCCGGAACCCGTCAAAGAAGTGCACAAAGGGGAGGGAGGATTGCGTGGCGGCCAGGTGGGCGACCAGGGCCAGATCCATGACCTCCTGGACCGAGGCGGAAGCGAGCTGGGCGAACCCGGTCTGCCTGGCGGCCATGACATCGGCGTGGTCCCCGAAGATGGACAGGGCGTGGCCGGCAATGGCCCGGGCCGTGACGTGGAAGACGGCGGGGAGAAGCTCGCCTGAAATTTTGTACATATTCGGGATCATGAGCAAAAGACCCTGGGAGGCCGTGAACGTGGTCGTCAGGGCACCGGCTGCCAGGGAGCCGTGGACCGCGGCGGCCGCTCCGGATTCGGCCTGCATTTCCCGTATGGTCAGGGTGTTGCCGAAAATATTTTTCCGTCCCTTGGCAGCCCATTCGTCCGCGATTTCGCCCATGGGGGAGGATGGGGTGATGGGGTAGATGGCGGCAGCGTCACTCATGGCGTAGGCCACGTGTGCGGCAGCGGTGTTGCCGTCCATTGTTTTCATTTTTTTAGCCATGGATTCACTCCTTGGATGTTAAGGATGACTCGAAATGGTGTGGGATGGTTGCTTTCCGTTCCCCCGGTCGGATATACCGTGAGCGGTGTACCTGAGAGATCGATTATGGGGCGAAAACTAATTTTTAACAAAACATCAAAATGTTGTCGACGGGATTGGCCGGAGACATGTGGAGAGGCGCTAAAGATCCCCGTATAAGCATTTCCCCAATCCGTATAAAAAAAAACATGTCGGGACAAGGGTAAACCGGGAGTTCTTATGCTAGTGGCCGATTTTGTTTACTCAATGGCGAGCATGTTGCGCTTTCGGGGATATAGAGGGGGGCGAGGTGCGTTCAGGGAAGAGAGAAACCTCTTGTGGGCGGTGAGTGCCGTTTACGGAGGACCGTGGGGGGGGCGGAACCGGTTGTTGACACCATCACCCCGGATCCGGGCAGGGATCTCTCTGCATTTGTTCTTTTTGACGTCCAAGGGAGGTATGGGATACCGGATTTTTCGGGCTATGGCGTGGGGGGATATATCCTTGCGGCGGACGTTCCAGGTCCGCGGTTCCGCATTATTCGGTCCCACGTTTTTTTACCGTCCCGAAACCATCTCCGACAACCAGACAACCGAGTACATGGCCACGCCGACCAGTCCGAAAAAACTGATCAAAGACATGGAAAAAATTTTCAGCACGGCATCCTGGAGCATGGGGGACGAAATATCCTTGATCCACATAAGATTGGTCGGATCGGTCAAATCCCAGATGTGGAGCATGTTCCATTTGTCGGTCAGGGCCTTTATGGTCAGCTGGTACAAAAAAACCATGATCGCCGTGCCCCAACAGCAATAAGCAGACCAGATCAGACGCAATTTTTTTCTTCCATCCATTGTTCATCCTCTATATGTTGGATCCGTTATTTCCAAGACGGTGTTTCCTACGACCGTTTGGAACGGGACGCAAGAAAAGCCGCCAACAATCTAAACCGGAACAAACCATGAACGACAAGCATCTTTCTTTTACCGACACCATTATTGTAAATGTGGCGACCCTGTGGATAGCCGGACGCGGCCCCAAGGCCCCGGGCACCTGGGGATCGCTGGCAGCCATGGTTATGGCCCCTTTTATGTTTCTCCCCCTGCCCTTGCTCTACCGTATCGGGGTCCTTGTCGGGATTTTTTTCCTGGGAAGCTTGGCGGCGGCCAGGGCTGAAACCATCATGGGCCAAAAGGATCCGGGGTGCGTTGTTATTGACGAATTGTTGGGGTTGTGGGCCTGTTACCTTTTTTTCCCGGAACTCTCGCCGTTGATGCTTGCCATCGGTTTTGTGCTCTTTCGGATTTTTGACATTGCCAAGCCCTGGCCGGTCCGGGCCTCGGAGACCTGGCTTCCGGGCGGATGGTCGGTCATGCTCGACGATGTCTTTGCCGGAGTCTATGCCGGGGTGTGCTTGTGGGGGGTATGGCTGGTGGTCTTATAGAGACGACTTTTATTGTCTCGCTGGACCGATTATCCATACGTTGATTGGTTCTTGCCGAGCATAGCAGCTGGAGCACGGTGTGTATATCGTCAGCCTTCCTGTGGAACAATAGCCCCCCAGGATACGAGAACTTCCAAGATCCTCGCCAACGGCAACCCCACGACATTGGTGTATGATCCCCTGATTCCACTGACAAGAAAACCGCCCACTCCCTGGATGGCGTAGCTCCCTGCCTTGTCCATGGGTTCGCCCGTGGCGATGTAGGCGTTGAGGGTTGCCTGGTCCCTTGGGGGCATGTCCACCTGGGTGGAGACGCTGGTATGCACGCAGCGTTTGCCCATCTTGTGCATGATACAGCAGCCGGTGATGACCTCGTGGGTGGTGCCGCACAGGCTGGTAAGCATGCTCAGGGCGTGCTCCCTGGAGGTCGGTTTGCCCAGGATGGTCGGTCCTTGGACCACAATGGTGTCCGCGCCGATAACCACGGCATCGGCACGTTTGTTGGCGATTTCTTCGGTCTTGAGTAGGGCCATGCGTTCGGCATACGCAGCCGGGGATTCTCCCTTGTCAGGTGCCGGTTCCTTCGCCCTGGCCGGGATGACCTCGAAATGGATGCCCAAGGAGCAGAGCAGTGCCTGGCGTCTGGGCGATGCCGAGGCCAGGATGATCGGATGGTTGGTGCGGAACGGGCCGCGGGTGGTTATGTCGAACATGGGTTCTCTTGGAAAAGGTTAATGATCGAAAGGGGATAAAGGATTGGGGACGGGAGGCAGGGCCCCGCCCCCCGTCTCCTTATTTTTGCTCCGCCAACAACGCCTCTTTGAGTGCCTCATCCAGTGTCGGATGGGCAAAAACGATTCCCTCCACCTTTTCCCGTGTCCAGCCTTCCTTGACCGCCACCTCGCACAGGGTGATCAGGTGGGACACGCCGTGCCCCGCCGCGCTGATCCCCATGACCCTGTTGTTAGACCAGACCACCTTGATCAGGCCCGCTGAGGCGCCGTGGGACTGGCAGATGGGGTTGGCGCTGAGCATGGATTTGGAAACCCTGGCCTCCTTGCCCTGATTTTTCAGTTCCTCGGCCGTAGATCCCGTGCGGATGGCCTCGGTGGAGCCGTAGATGCATCCGGGGATGGGGCCGGGTGCGTAGGGGCCTTGCGTTGTGCCCTGGATATGGTTGATCACGTATTCGGCCTGGTCGGATGCCGCGTGGGCCAGCAGGGTGCGGCCGTTGATGTCGCCGATGGCGTAGATGTTCTCGCCCGCCTGGAGAAAATCGTCGGTAGTGATCCAGCCCCTTGCCTGGGTGGCGATCTGTGCGGCTTCCAGGTTCAATCCTTCCGAATTGGGCTTTCTGCCCACGGCAACCAGGGCCTTGTCCGCCCCCAAGGTGGTGCCGTCTTCAAGGCTGACAACGGCCTTGCCTCCATTGGCCGTTATTCCGGCCACCTTCTTTCCCGTGCTGACCTTCCATTTGGACCGTTTAAGGGCCGTTGCCAGGACCTTTGAGATTTCAGGGTCTTCGGTGGGCGCGACCCGGTCCAAGCCTTCGATGAGGGTGATCTTTGTGCCCATGCGTTCCCAGAACTGGCCCAGTTCCAGGCCGATGGCTCCGGCCCCGATGATGGCCAGGGACCCCGGGGTCTCTGTAAGGTCGAGCAGGTCTGTGGAATCCAGGATGGTCTCATGATCCGGCTCCATGCCCGGGAAAAAAGACGGGCTCGATCCCGTGGCGATGATCAGCTTTCCGAATCCGAATTCGGTCTGGTCGCCAGTATCCCCATCCACGATGAGGGAGGCGGGGGATGCGAGTTGGGCCCGTCCTCGGATGAGCTCAACGTTCTCCTTGGCCAGGGATTGTTCAATGGCCTTGCGACTGGCCGTGACCATGGTATTCTTGCGTTTCAAGAGGGCAGGGAGATCAACGCTCATGGACCCGGATGCCAGCCTGAGCCGTTCCTGTGCCCTGATCCCTGCAATGGGATCGGTGGCCCCCAGAAAGAGCTTGGTCGGGATGCACCCCCAATTGAGGCAGGTCCCTCCGAGAGGGCCGGATTCCACAAGCGCGGTTGTCAGTCCCGCCCGTCCCGCGGCCAGGGCGGCGGCATGCCCGCCCGGTCCGGAACCGATAATGATCAGATCGTAGGTTCGCATGGATTCTCCCGTGATCAGATAACCCGTAGGGGCGGATTCCATATCCGCCCTCTTTGCATCCATATCCGCTCTTTTTGCATCCATATCCGC
>NZ_JBUDSQ010000036.1:0-28512 GCF_054921335.1 Desulfoplanes sp.
CATCGGCCCCCTGAACGTCTCCGCAGAATACATCGACCGCATCTCCAAGGGGGATGTGCCGGAAAAAATCAGTGAAAAATACCGGGGTGACTTCAACGAGATCAAGAACAACATCAACATGCTCATCGACTCGATGCATGAAATAACCGGCATCGCTCAGAACCTTTCCCAGGGGAATCTAGAGCTGAAGGTCGAGAAACGGTCCAATCAGGACCAGCTCATGGAGGCCCTTGCCGACATGGTCAGGGAACTCCAGAAAATCGTCCACTGGGTCCAGGATTCCGCGGACAACGTGGCGTCCGGCAGCCGGGAAATGAGCTCCTCTTCACAGCAACTGTCCGAAGGAGCCACAGAACAGGCCGCATCCATCGAGGAGGTCTCCTCGTCCATGGAACAGATGGCCGCCAATATCCAGCAGAATACGGACAATGCCCAGCAAACGGAAAAAATCTCCCTCAAGGCCGCCGAGGATGCGGTAGAGGGCGGCAAGGCCGTGGACGATACGGTCAAGGCCATGCGCAATATCGCGGAAAAGATTTCCGTGATCGAGGAGATCGCCCGCAACACCAATCTACTCGCCCTGAACGCGGCCATTGAGGCTGCCAGAGCCGGGGATGCAGGCCGGGGATTCGCTGTTGTTGCCGCTGAGGTCAGGCGATTGGCCGAACGCAGTGGTGGTGCCGCCAACGAGATCAGCACCCTGTCATCGTCCAGCGTGGCCGTTGCCGAGCAGGCCGGAGAGATGCTCACAAAGATGGTTCCGGACATCCAGAAAACCGCCGAGCTGGTCCAGGAAATCGCCGCAGCCAGCCGGGAACAGAGCAGCGGGGCCGAACAGGTGAACAATGCCATGGGCCAACTGGATCAGGTCATCCAGCAGAACGCCTCGGCCTCCGAAGAGGTGGCCGCTACGGCAGAAGAATTGTCCTCCCAGGGCGACCAGCTTCTGGAGGCCATGGGTTTCTTCAAATTATCCCAAAACAATACGAAACGATCCACCACCCGCACTCGGTTGACCGGATCCGACCAGACGATCCCCAAGAACCAGCCCCAACAATCCTTGGCCAAAGGACATGCCCCAAACGGCACATCCCAACAGAATACGGGGCTCAAGATTGATATGAAGGCAGAAGAGGAGGACACGGAATTCGAACGGTACTAGCGGTTCGAACATAGGGTCCGTTCGCACCAAGGGATCGGTACGTACGCTCACCCCCACAAAAAAGGCCCTTTTTAAGGGCTTTTTTTGTGGGAATGTGTCTACCAGAATCTTGCGCGGTGCACCCGACCAATCATCCCCCGCATGAATATTTTCATCCGCCGCATGAAAATCCCCCAAAAAATGGAACCACCAATGGAGATAAGATTCTCAATACATTGTAATATCTGTTTTTTCATACACACAAAAACTGGCACCATTCTTGATTGTACATCCGTGATCCCGCTGGCTGGAATCCCGGAAAACACCGGTATTCTCGGCGTCACCAAGCGGAGCGGAATGGGAAGGGAGCCTTCCATAAAGGGAGTACGGTTTTCGGACCGAGCCATGGGAACCCAGGGTTCCCAATGCCTCAACCAATGTATCAAGGGTAAAACAGGAGGGGTGTATGAAAAATTTCAAACTTGGCGTAAAACTGATCGGGGGGTTTGTCATCACGGCCATGATCACCCTTATCGTGGGTGGTGTGGGGATCTATGTGGCCAAGGATATCACCAACTATTCTGAATTGGTCGGGGAGGTGAACCTTCCAGCCATCGAGAATTTGCTCACCCTCGAATCCCAGCTCAAAGGATTGAACGGCGCGGTCAGGACCATGTTGAGCCCCAATCTGACCAACGCTGACCGCAACCGCCAATACGCAATTATCGACAAGGCGCGTGAGGTGTACGGCAAAGCCCTCAGCGTTTATTCCGAACTCCCGCAGGTTCCCGAAGAAGTTGACCCCTGGAGGCGGTTCCAGGAGGTGGTCAAGGTCGCCGCTGCCCGGAACAACGAGGTCATCCAACTGTCCAAGAAACTCCAGGAGATCGACATGCTCGATCCCGTGGGGCTCTTGGAGCAACTGGAAATCTTCCGGGGTGACCATTACAAGCTCTTGGGTCAGGTCGAACGATTGCTCTTGGATGGCACAACCTTTGACGGCGGAGGGGATCCGACCCAGTGCGCATTTGGAAAATGGAAGGCCACCTATCAAACCAGCAACATGCAGTTGCAGAATCTTCTCAACGAGATCACCCAGGCCCATGACGCCTTCCACTATGCTGTGGCCGAGATCAAGCAACATGTGGCCCGGGACGAGGGGTTTGCCGCCAAGAACGTCTACGCCCAAAAACTGGTCCCGAACGCGGAAAGGGTCTTTGAAAAGTTCAGGGAGATGCGGGGTGTTGCCCAACACGGCGTCGATATATTTAAAAAAATGACCAAGATCGTTCTGGTCGACAACCGGGAAGACATGGACAAGGTCTTTGGAACGACGGCGGAACTCGTGGCCATCAACTCCAAAGGCGCGGCAATCAGGGTCGAGGAATCCGCCCAAACCGCTAGCACGGGTATGATCACCGTGATCTGCTTTGTCGGTTTCGGGGTCATCTTTGCGCTGCTCCTCGGTATCGTCCTGACCAAGATGATCACCGGCCCCATCCTCAAGGGCGTGGGATTCGCCGAATCCATGGCCAGAGGAGATTTCACGAAACAGCTCGACATCGAACAGAAGGACGAGGTGGGTATCCTGGCGGGCGCCCTGAATGCCATGGTCGCCAAACTACGCGGCATTGTCAGCGAGGTGCAATCGGCCGGTGACAACGTTGCCTCGGGCAGCGAGGAACTCAGCTCCTCGGCCGAGCAGCTCTCTCAGGGTTCCACCGAGCAGGCCGCTTCCGTGGAAGAGATTTCTTCCAGCGTGGAACAGATGGCCGCGAACATCAGACAGAACACCGACAACGCCATGCAAACGGAACAGATCGCCACCAAGGTCTCTTCGGACGCCGCTGAAACCGGTGTGGCCGTTGGCGAAACCGTCGTTGCCATGAAGAATATCGCGGACAAGATCTCCATCATCGAAGAAATTGCCCGGAACACCAACCTGCTCGCCCTGAACGCGGCAATCGAGGCGGCCCGTGCCGGCGAACACGGCAAGGGATTCGCGGTCGTCGCCGCCGAGGTCCGCAAACTGGCCGAAAACAGCGGCAATGCCGCCGCGGAGATCAGCGAACTGTCCAGCTCCAGCGTGGCCAAGGCCGAATCCGCCGGAAAGATGCTCGACGATATTGTCCCGGACATCAAGAAGACGGCCGAATTGGTCCAGGAAATCTCTGCGGCGAGCAAGGAACAGGACGCGGGCGCGGAGCAGGTCAACCAGGCCGTGCAGCAGCTCGACCAGGTCGTCCAGCAGAATGCCTCGGCCTCCGAGGAGATGGCCGCAACCTCCGAGGAGCTCTCTTCACAGGCCGAACAGATGCAGGCGTCCATGGCCTTCTTCAATATCGGGAACGCGGGGGGAACCACCCATATGCAACACCGCCCCGCTCCACATGCGTCCCAACCCTCCGCGCAGCCGCAACTCCCGACCCCCGCTCGATCCAGGGCAGGGGGAGCGGGTACCAAGGGTATAGACCTGCAGCTCGAGGACGACACAAGGGACAATGATTTCGAAAAATTCTAACCTATTATAATAATCCATACCGCTGGCCACATCGGATGGTCCAGCGGTATGGATCTCCATGAACCACCGATGACCGCCTGACAGTTCAGTGCTGCCGCGCACAAGGATCCTATATGAATATCATCCCGGATTGTCTGTCCATCACAGAGCAGCTGCCTGCCCTGGAACCTCTATTGGACGTGTATTCCTGGAAATTCGACATTACCGAGAACTCCTTTTCCTGTTCTTCCTCATTGCTCATCTATTTGACGGGTAAAGAGGAATCTCCTCTTGTCGATCTGGCAGGACTCGAGAAATCCATCCATGCACAGGACCGCGGGCTGTTCCAATCCAGCTGGAACAGGGCCCGCGAGACGGGTAGAATCAACACCATCCTGCGTATTGTCCGGCCCCAGCAAAAAACCGAATACATGCTTTTCAAGGGGGAACGGTTCCCGGGGGCCGGGGCTGAAATCATCGGTTCATGCCGCAATCTGACCCACATGCAGGAATGCACGCGGGAAATCCTCTCCCTTGTGGACCACGTGAGACTGGATGCCGAAGAGCAGACCCTGTGCGACTGGATGCCCTTCCACGAGTACGTCCAATTGTTGCACCAGGTTCTGGAACAATCAGGCTACGGGATCGTTTTCACGGATGACCAGGGGATTATCCGCCATGTCAACGCGTTCGAGGCCGGACGGATGGGATGCGATCGGCAGGAACTCGTCGGAACGACCGCCGAAATTTTGCAGACCGACGGATCAGGCACTCCCTTGTTCCCCCCATTTTATGCTTCCTTTGCCCAGGGGATTCCCTTCCGGGACAAACTGGAAACCGCGCAACCGGACGGCTCGACCAAAGTAGAAATCGTCTACCTTCTTCCCCTGCGCAACAGGCAAGGGACGATCACCCACCATTATATCCGCAGAAAGGACATCACCATGCCGGCCCGGGACAAAGACCGCCGCGCACAGACCCACAACCTGGAGGCCCTGGGCACACTGGCCGGGGGCATTGGGCATAATTTCAACAACCTGCTCATGTCCATCATGGGATTTACCGAGATGACCCAGCTCGAACTGCCGGACGACCACCACTGCCAAAAATATCTGGCCAATGTCCTGACCTCGGCCAACCAGGGTAAGGATTTAGTGGAGCAGGTTCTCACCTTCTGCGGGCACACATCCCAGGACAAACAACCACTACGTATCGGGATCGTCATCAAGGAGGTGCTCAAATCCTTCCAGGTCCTTCTCCCCTCCGGTATCCATCTCGACTTTTCCATCAAGGACAAAGGGAAACAGATGGTTGCCGAACCCTGCCAGCCGTATCTGGTGGTCACCAACCTCCTGGAAAACGCCATCAACGCCCTGGGTTCAAGCAAGGGGAACATACAGGTCACCCTGGATATCCTGGACCAAAAAAACCTGCCCGCAACCTTTCCCAAAGAACTCCCAAAAGGAGAATATTTTCTCTTGAGCGTCGGGGACACCGGCCCGGGCATGGACAAGAAAATCCTGGAGCGGGTCTTTGAACCCTTTTTCATCGCCGGACCAAATTTCAAGGAAAAAACAGGCATGGGATTGCCCATGGTCTATGGAATAGTGAAGGATCTTTATGGACATATCCACATCGACAGCCATCCGGGAAAGGGAACGGCCGTCCATGTCTACCTGCCCACCAGTACCACCAGCAGCCAGACGCCCAGGGAACGGCCCAAGGCCTCACACCATGGATACGGACGTATCCTGTTTATCGATGACCAACCGGAAATCATAACGTGGGCCGAAAAATCCCTGACCACCCTTGGATATACGGTCACGACCACAACCGACGGGAACCAAGGATTGGAATGGTTCAAACAGGACCCGACCCAATTCGATCTCGTGGTCACCGATCTTATCATGCCGGGGACCGACGGACAGAAAATCGTGTCCACCATCAACGAACTCCACCCCACCACTCCGGTCATCCTGTCCACCGGCCTGGGCAAGGAAATCGCCGCCCAACAGATCTCCAATGGACGCCTCGCGGGAATACTGACAAAACCCTTCACCATGGGTGAGTTCTCCAGGCTGATCGCCACTGCGCTGGAAAGAACAGGAACTGCCCGGAGGTGATTTTGTCATACAAATAGATTCTGCCCATGGGGACCATCCTGTCGATCGACACGGGAGATGGAAAGATAACCAAAGATAATCATGAACTTAAAGTATAACATTGGGGTCCGCATATCCCGCCATTGTCACGGCTCCAATTTGTTAGACAAAATTCCGACCTTTGTTTAAAAAGAGAGATACGTCCCGTGTTTTTTCCCAACAATCTCTCCAAGGAGGATTTCCGTGGCCCTCAAAAACCTCTCCCTCAAATACCAGATCGGCCTGAGTGTTTGTATCGCCGTGGCCCTCATTCTGGTGGTCTATACGTGGATAGTGGTCTCCAAGACCAAGACCATCGCCATCACCTCGGCAGAGCAGACAGCCGCAGAAATGGCCAATAGATATGGCAATCAGGTCAAGAACAACATTGAAAAGGCCCTGGATGCCAGCCTGGCTCTGGGAGCGGCGTTTGAAGGGATGGTCACCGACCGGTCACGCATCGACCGGAAGGTGGTCGACGCGATGCAAAAGAAGGTGCTTCTTTCCGACGATTCCTTTTACGGTATCCAGACCTGCTTCGAACCCGATGCCCTGGACGGTCGCGACGCCGAGTACTTTGCCAAGGATAGTTTCTGGAAACACATGGGCGGGGCCTATGGAAACTATTGGTGGAAGGAGAGCGGAGGGTTGAAGGTGTCCAACCTCGCCCAGTACAACTACCCTGAGACACGCACCTGGTACAAGGGCCCCCGAGACGCCAACCGCCCCTTTCTCACGGAACCCTACTACACCGAGGTGGCCAAGGTGAACATGTCGACCATCAGCGTGCCGATACAGGATGATGGCAGGTTCATCGGCATCGTCGGCATCGACTTTACCCTGGCCGAGTTCCAGAACATGGTCGACGGGATCACGCCCATGGGTACGGGGTACGCATTTATCGCCTCCAATAAGGGCTACTGCGTGGCCCATCCGGACGAGGGGAGCGTGAACAAGAACATCACACAGGCCTTTCCGGACGGCACACAAACCGCCATCAAGGATTCGATCGAAGCCGGCCAACCGTATGCCGGATTCATGACCTCTCCACTGGACGGTAAAGACTACTATTTTCTGCTCCAGCCTATCACGGTCAAGGGCACCTCGACTCCCTGGACCATCGGCATTGCCATACCCAAGACCAAGATCTTCGAGGCCGCAGACAGTTTCCTGGTCCTGAGCGTTGTTCTGATGCTCGGTGCACTCTTGCTCGTTGTGGGGATGGTCTTTGTTATCGCTCGGGCCATAACCAAACCCCTGGAACGGAGCGTGGCCTATGCCGAGGAGATCACCAACGGTAACCTGGATGCATCCCTCGACCTTGACCGCAGGGATGAAATCGGGACACTCGCCGCGACCCTTTCTTCGATGGGAGAGAATCTCCGCCAGGTCGTGGGCAAGGTCCGTGGTGTCACCGACAATGTGACCGCCGGAAGCCATGAATTGAGTGCCTCGTCGGAAACCCTGTCCCAAGGGGCCACGGAGCAGGCGGCGTCCGTCGAAGAAATCTCTTCGTCCATGGAAGAGATGGCCGCGAACATCAGACAGAACGCGGACAATGCTCAGCAGACGGAAAAAATCTCCGTCAAGGCGGCCACTGAAGCCAAAAAAACCGGTGGCGCAGTGACGGAAACGGTCACGGCCATGAAGAATATTGCTGAAAAAATCTCGATTATCGAGGACATTGCCCGCAACACCAACCTGCTCGCCCTGAACGCGGCCATCGAGGCGGCCAGGGCCGGAGAAGCGGGCAAGGGATTTGCCGTCGTTGCGGCAGAAGTCCGCAAACTGGCAGAAAACAGCGGGATTGCCGCCGCAGAGATCAGCGACCTTTCCAAGGCCAGCGTGACCAAGGCGGAAAACGCGGGCAAACAGCTCCTCGATATTGTTCCGGACATCCAGAAGACCGCGGATCTCGTCCAGGAAATCGCTGCAGCGAGCAAAGAACAGAATGCCGGAGCCGACCAGATCAACCAGGCCATCCAACAGCTTGACCATGTCGTCCAGCAGAACGCGTCTGCCTCAGAGGAGATGGCCGCCACTTCCGAGGAACTCTCCTCGCAGGCCGAACAACTCCAGGGAAGTATCGCCTTCTTCAACATCGGCAATGACCAGAGTCCGACCCATCCCCATTCTCCGCGACCAAAAACGGAGATCCGCCGGCCGCAGGGAATCCCCGCCCAATCACCGGGCAAAGCACCCAGGTCACCTGCGGGGGGGATCAAGCTCGACCTCGAGGACTCCATGCAGGACGACGATTTTGAAAGGTTCTAACCCTTTTTTCCCGCCCATGTTCCACGGGTACATGGGCGGGAAGGGTGCTGGGAGCAGAATCTTTCCAAAAAGAAACATTTGTCCAGGGGACAAGGCATCCATATCTTCGATAACCGATTAAACATAAAGGAAAAAAACAGAATAATATAAGTTGAAAACCGGGCCGGAATCGTGTAACTATCTTTCAATACATAACTAAAAAAACCCAGTAGATACATATGAAACGGAGGCATGCATGAGCAACGAAACCAAGGCGGCCACGAACCAGTATCTGACCTTTTCCCTGGATCAGGAGATCTATGCCATGGAGATCGACACGGTCAAAGAGGTACTGGAATTGACCCGGATCACCAAGGTACCCCGGACCCCCGATTCCATGCGGGGGGTGATCAATCTCCGCGGCCATGCCGTTCCCGTGTTCGACCTGCGGACCAAATTTCACCTCCCCGAGGCGGAGGATACGGTGGACACGTGCATCATCATCCTCGACGTTGAACAGAACGACGAGACTCTGACCATCGGTGCCCTCGTGGATTCCGTCAGTGAAGTCATTGAGATCAAACCCGAGTCCATAGAGCCCGTTCCCGCCATGGGATTGAGTCTGGACAATAGGTTTGTCAAAGGGATGGGCAGACGGGACGAAGATTTCGTTATCATACTGGACTCATTGAAAATATTTGATCCCGAAGAACTCAACGTCGCCCAGGAATCCTAAACAGAGGATGGATGATGTCTCAATCCTTTGCCAATGACGCATCCTCGGTGGAGCCGGACGAACGAACGGAAAGCATGCCCGCGCTGGAGGAAATCACCTCTCTGCTCCATGGAATGGGGGGCAAACTCCACAATATCCTTGCCGACAGAGAAGACGATTTCCTCCAGCTAGGGAGCAGTCTGATGGACTTTTCCAACCGTTCCAAAGGATTGTCATCCGAGGTGTCCCAGCTGGCCCAACTCGCATCCGGAGAGGAGATCACCGGAAGGATCAGTGATCTACAGGGGTTTCTCGAAATCATATCCTCCCACCGCCGGGGCATGGTCGACGAGACCGCAATGGAGGAACTTTCGGAAATAATCTCCTCAATGCAGCAGCTCAAAGAACTTTTTCAAGAATTTGCCCGCGTGATCAAGGGATTGCGCATGCTCGGGATTTCGACACGGATCGAGAGCGCGCGGTTGGGCGAACAGGGCAAGGCCTTCACCTCACTGGCCGATGATGTGGACAAACTCGTGGCCAGGATCGAAGAAAGCTCCTCGGAAATCGCCTCCCGGTCCAATCAGATCATCGCGACCACACTCAAGGTCCAAGAAGGAACCAAGGAACTGTTCACCACCCAGCAAGACCGGCTGGAGACGGTCAGTACGACCCTGTCCGAAAACATCGAGGACCTGGTCTCTGTCGTGGATCAGTCAGAGCGCGTATCCGCGAACCTGGTCACCCATTCCGAAGATATCGCCTCCAGCACATCAATGGCAGTGACCAATCTCCAGTTCCACGACATTGTCCGCCAACAGATCGAACATGTGGAAGAATGCACCCGGGACGCCGAAGAGCTGATCGCCGGGTATGTAGAGGAAGGGTCTTCCAGGTATTCCCTGCAACAAATTTTGACCTTTGTCCTCCAGATCGCCACCATCCAGGCCTCGCAGATCCAGAACGGAAGCGAGCAGTTCGAAAAAGCGGTTCTGGATTTCAAGAGCCAAATCGAAAATATCGCCACCATTGTCGAACGTTTCATGCAAACGATCCATGGTTTCAGCGGTTCGGACCACCACAGCCAAGGGTCCGTTCTGGAAGCCATCAAGTCGAGCATGGGGGAGGTCATCAAGAATGTTCACGAGTTGGTGGTCGGGATGCAGGAGCAACAAAAAATCATCGCACCGGTCGCCGGCACGGTCGAGGATATGGATTCTTCAGCAAAAAAGGTCCAAGACCTGGGGGACGAGATAGAGCTTATCTCGCTGAACGCAAGCATCAAATCGGCATGTGTGGGAGACCGTGGCAGGGCCATGGGTGTTCTGGCCCACGAAATCCAGCGGCTCTCCATGCAGACCAAAGAACACACCTCGAGTGTACTGGATGTTTTGGCCGTGCTGGCCACCACGTCAAGACAACTGCAAAACCGGTCCACCCAGACGGATGGGCTCCAAAAAATCGAGGAGACAACCGGCACCCAGGAAACGTCCCTCGTCCAATTGGTAGAGCTCAACGACCAGATGGACCAATTGTTTGCCTCGGTCTCCGCCCTTGGAGACGAACTCAAACAGGACATCATCGCCTCCGCCAACGGGATCGTCTTCCATGAGGTCATATGTTCCCGGCTTGCCGGAGCAAGAGAGGATTTCCTGCAGATCATCGACAAGCTGGATGACCAGATCATCGACCCCGCGATCGAGCTCCCCAAGGAATTTGATGAACTCCTCCATCGATATACCATGGAGAGCGAGCGGATCATCCACCAAATGGCCCTGGGACTCCAACATGACGTGCCCCAGCAAGACACATCCGGGGATGCCGGAGAGCAGGACGTCGACCTTTTTGATGACGACGACGGGGTCGACCTTTTTGGGGACGAATCCGGTGATGACGACGGAAGGGTGGAGCTTTTTGGCGATGACGAGGGGGTGGAGCTTTTTGGCGATGACGATGGGGTCGAGCTTTTCTGATCCAGCAGGTGTCATTGGATTCCCTCCAAACCGACCTGCCGGCCATCCATTAGGAAACAGCAACACAAGGAAGAGACCATGCAGTGTGTAACGACATCACAATCCGAGCAGGGCAAAAGAATAGCCTTCCAGGGACCATGCACCATTGAAAACGCCGCTGCCATGGCCCCGGTTCTGCACAAAGAAATCACAGGCGATACGCCCATTCTCTTCGACTTGAGCGGAGTGGACACCGCCGATCTTTCTTTTTTCCAGCTTTTGGCCGCAGGTGTACGGAGATGTAAATCCCTGCCCATAACACATACCTTTCTCGGATTCCCAGAAGAGCTTAAAGAGACGGCCAAGGTTTCCGGGTTTGTTTTTTCATCCGAAAATGCGTAACAATTAAGGAGGACCAAGGTGGCCCAAACCATTCTCATTGCAGATGATTCCGCCAGCATCCGCCAGATGGTCAAATTCACTCTCGAGGGTGCCGGATATACGACTGTCGAAGCCACGGACGGGAATGACGCACTGACCAAAATACATCCTGAAGTCAAAATGATCCTCACCGACCTGAATATGCCGGGGCTGGACGGCATCGGTTTGATCAAGGCCGTACGGGGTATGTCCGATTACAAATTCATTCCCATCGTCATGCTGACCACGGAATCCCAGCCCGCCATCAAGGCCGAAGGCAAGGCCGCAGGGGCAACGGGTTGGATCGTCAAACCGTTCAAACCGGACCAGCTGCTTGCAGTAGTCAAAAAAGTTCTCCGGTAGCGGCAAACAACGGACCGTTGTGTCCTCCATGGATGGCGCAACAAACCGGAGTGGGGCCCACTCCACGTCCACCCTCAAACGAACGGAACTCCCATGCCCCAGGACGATATCAATCGACAGGTATACCGAGAGGAAGCGACAGAGCTTCTTGCCGAACTCGAGACAGCCCTCCTCGAACTCGAAGAATCTCCCGAAGATACCGATCTCATCAACCGCGTATTCAGGGCCATGCATACCATCAAGGGTTCCGGGGCCATGTTCGGATTCGACGTCATCGCAGGGTTTACCCACGATGTGGAAACAGTCTTCGACAAGGTCCGCAACGGCGAACTCCCCATGACCCAGAACCTGCTGGATCTGACCCTGAAGGCCAGGGACCATATCGCCCTTCTTCTGGACGATGAGCAGGCCAATCCCGAGGGGGGGCAAGCGATCACCCAGGGCCTCCAGGCCATCGCCGGAGTAGCCCCGCCAAAGGGAACCGCCCAATCGTCGGCCCCGCAGGACACAGAACCAGATGGCAACGCTCTCCCCAAGGGGCCGGGGATCTATCGGATCTGTTTCAAGCCCCCATCCAATATTTTTATCACGGGACTCAATCCCATTGGTCTCATCCAGGAACTCGACGAACTCGGTGAACTCCAGGTCATCGCCCATACCCGTGACATCCCGGAGCTTGCCGAGATGGACCCCGAGACCTGCTACGTCTGGTGGGATATGGTCCTGATCACGGACAAAGATGAAAACGCCATCCACGACGTGTTCATTTTTGTCGAGGACGAGAGTGAGCTGTCCATTGAACTGATAGAACGGGCCGAACCCGAAACCGCCGAGAACGAGTACAAAAAGCTCGGCCAGATCCTTCTCGAGCGGGGGGACATATCCAAAGAAGATCTTGAAACCATCCTCTCCAAACAACGCCGTCTGGGAGCCCTTCTGGTCGAGGCGGGCATGGTCGACGAAGAGGAAGTCCGTTCGGCACTGGCCGAACAACAGGCCGTCCGGACGAACAGGAAAAAGGGGCCGACAGCCCAGGTCGCCAAGTCCCGCCCAACCAGTTCGAGCGTGCGGGTCACAGCGGAAAAACTCGACTATCTGGTCGATCTGGTCGGCGAATTGGTCATTGTCCAGGCCCGTATCGCCCAGAGCGTGTCCAATACGCAGGACCAATTGCTCAAGAGCCTTTCCGAGGAGCTGGAGCGGCTCTCGGACGAACTCCGTGACGAGACCCTGTCCATCAGGATGCTCCCCATAGGGACAACCTTTAGCAAGTTCAGAAGGTTAGTCCGGGATCTGTCCCTGGAATTGGGTAAGAAAATCAATTTTGAAACCAGCGGGGCCGAAACCGAGCTGGATAGAACCGTCATCGAAAAAGTCAACGACCCCCTGGTCCATCTTCTGCGCAACAGTATCGACCATGGTATCGAGTCCCCCGAGGAGCGCATCATTTCCGGAAAACCCGAGTCCGGCACATTGTACCTTTCGGCCGAACACGCCGGCAGCGAGGTCGTGGTCACCATTACGGACGACGGCAAGGGGATAGATCCGGCAATCATTCGGGCAAAGGCCATAGAAAAGGGACTCATCGCGGAAACCGACGAACTTTCAGAACGTGAGACCCTCGGGCTCCTGTTCGAGGCCGGTTTTTCCACGGCAGAAACCGTGAGCAGTGTTTCCGGTCGAGGTGTCGGCATGGATGTCGTCCGCAGGGATATTGAATCCCTCAGGGGACGGGTGGATATATCGAGTATTCCCGGAAAGGGTTCGACCATCTCCATCAAACTCCCGCTGACCATGGCAATCATCGATGGTTTGCAGGTCCGCATTGCCGAGGACTTTTATGTCATCCCCCTGGATATCGTCGAAGAATGCGTTGAGTTGATCAGCACAGGAAGCAGTGTGGAAGACCGCCGTAAGGTCATTGATACCAGGGGACAGATCATACCCTATATCAAACTGCGTGATTGGTTCAGGATCGATTCCACCCCACCGGCCATCGAACAGATCGTCATCACGGCCATCGAGGACAAGAAGACGGGGTTGGTCGTGGACGAGGTCATCGGCGAGTACCAAACAGTCATCAAGAGCCTTGGGCGCGTATACCGTGACATCAAGGAATTCTCCGGGGCGACGATCAAGGGAGACGGGACCTTGGCCCTGATACTCGACGTCCCCGAATTGATCCATCTCGCTTCGAACAACCAGAACGTACAATCCCCCCCCGAGGAATCAGGGAGTTAAGCCATGGCAAAAGAAGTTTTCCAATCCGTTGATTATGGTTCTCTCTGTATGAGCAGCAAGGACTTCGATCAGTTCAGCCAACTGATCCAGGACCAGTGCGGCATCAAAATGCCACCGAACAAGAAAATCATGCTCGAAGCCAGACTCAAGAAACGGCTACGGGCGCTCGGATACCATGAATACACAGACTACCGCAATTTCGTCTTCACGGAAAAAGGCCGTGAGGAAGAGCTCTGTCATCTGATCGACGTGGTCACGACAAACACTACGGAATTTTTCCGTCAACCCGACCATTTCAAGGCTCTAAACAACGGGATTCTGGAACGGTGCCACGCCTCAGCCCAGTCCAACAAACCACTCAAGGTGTGGAGCGCGGGATGTTCCATCGGAGCCGAGCCCTATACCCTGGCCATTGTCCTTCAGGAATTCGCGGCCGCCCATTCCGGATTCGATTATTCCATTCTGGCCACGGATATCTCCGGACGCGTCCTCAAGACAGCCGCCAAGGCCGTCTATGCCACCAATCAGGTCAAGGGAATCCCTGACCAGCTCAAACGCAAGTACCTCCTGCGCAGCAAGGACACGGTCAAGGACCTGGTCCGCATCGGTCCGGAACTCCGACAAAAAGTCCGGTTTGGCTACCTCAATTTTATGGAAAATTTCGCCCTGCGCGAAACCATGGACATTGTTTTCTGCCGTAACGTGATCATCTATTTTAACCGTCAGACCCAGGGAATGATCCTGCAAAAAATCTGCAACCATATCCGCCCGGGCGGATACCTCTTCATGGGGCATTCGGAAAGTCTTGTGGGCCAAAATCTCCCCGTGGTCCAGATTGCTCCGCACATCTACCAGAAATCCCGCTCTCTCTGAGCAGTGCATGAACCAGCACTATCTCAAACCCGGAGAGGCGATAGTTGCCTCGGGCGACAGTGTCATAACCACGGTCCTTGGATCCTGTGTCTCGGTGACATTTTTTTCACCAGCCCACCGTCTAGGCGCCATGACCCACGGAGTCCTTCCCCTCTTTCCCCAAAAGGCGTCGCAACAGGATGGACTCGACTCCCTGTTCCGGTACGTGGACACCTCCATCGAACAGATGGTCAACCGGCTCAAGGCAAAGGGAATGGACCCGCGGACCCTGGAGATAAAGGTCTTTGGGGGGGCGGATGTTCTCGGGCAGCCGGAAAAATCAAGTTTGAGCGTGGGCCGGAAAAATATCGAGGCGGCCAGGGCCACCCTGAACAGATTGGGGATCCCGGTCAATCGCTCCGATACGGGGGGCGTCCGCGGAAGAAAAATCATATTCTCCACCCAGACCGGTCAGGTCAAACTCAAACGCCTCGATGCCCAAACAGCGGTCAAAGCCACACTCTGTTCTATGGCCCCCCAATACATGAACGCTCCAACCCCTAGATAGAACATGCCAAAAAATACGCTCAAAGTTCTCGTGGTCGACGATTCCGCCCTGGTCCGTTCGGCAATCAAGGAGCTTCTGGAATCCGACCCGCATATCGAGGTCGTCGGTACGGCGGCGGATCCCTTTGCCGCGGCCAAACGGCTCTCCCAGATCGTCCCGGATGTGATCACCCTCGATGTGGAGATGCCCCGCATGGACGGGTTGACCTTTCTACGAAAGATCATGACCCAGCATCCCATCCCGGTAGTCATGTGTTCTAGTCTTACGATCAAGGGAACGGACACCCTGATCAAGGCGTTGGAGTACGGGGCCGTGGACGTCATCGAAAAGCCCAAACTCGGGACCAAAAAATTTTTCGAGGATTCGCGCATTCAGATTATCGACACGATCAAGGCGGCCGCCAAGGCGGCCGTGAAACCGAAACGCAATCTCCCGGACATCGCTCCGGAACCCAAACTCTCTGCGGACGCGGTCATCAGTTCCACGGCAAAAAAAAGCTTCTCGTTGCAAACAACGGAGAAGGTGGTCATCGTCGGTGCATCCACCGGCGGGACAGAGGCCCTGCGGATCTTCCTCCAGGCCCTTCCCCACGATTGCCCGGCCATCGCCATTGTCCAGCACATGCCGGAGATGTTCACCGCATCCTTTGCCAAACGGCTGGACGAAATCTGCACCATCTCGGTCAAGGAAGCGGAGGACAACGACACCCTGCTCCGGGGCCATGCCCTGATCGCCCCGGGAAACAGGCACATGCTCTTGAACCGCAGCGGAACGAGGTACTATGTATCCATGAAAGACGGCCCCCTGGTCCAGCGCCACCGGCCTTCCGTGGATGTTCTGTTCAGATCCGCTGCCCGTTATGCCGGACCCAACGGAATCGGAGTGATCATGACCGGGATGGGCGACGACGGCGCGGCCGGAATGAAGGAAATGTTCGATGCCGGGGCCATGACCATCGCCCAGGACGAGGCATCCTGCGTGGTCTTCGGCATGCCCAAGGAAGCCATCAAGACGGGCGGGGTGCACAAGATTCTTTCTCTACAGAAAATTGCCCCCGCCATTCTCTGATCCCGGCCCTACTCCGTATTCTCGGCTGTATAAGCACGACCCACCAAGAATACCCGGAACATTCGGGTATTCTTTTTTTTCTCAAATCCTGAAAAAAATTATCGGTCGTGGGGTTGGATTTTCGGCGGGTTCCCTCGTCCACGCCATGGCGTAGGCCGGGATCTTGCTATCCATGCAATCCCCCGGGCCGCACAAGGAGCCAAAAAGCAGGAAGCTCCCGGATCAGTTCTGTCAATGACGTATTTGGGTGTGTCGAGTCCAGATGGTCGCCCTTTCTCCCGTCCAGTCGACTCTGCGTCCCGTCCTCCCCTCTCCCCCTGCCTACCGCCTCCTGCACCGTACTATCTCGATGGCATCCACGATGACCATATACAACGACGGCACCAGAACCAGGGTGATCAAGGTGGCAAAGACGATCCCGAATCCCAGTGAAACAGCCATGGGAATGAGAAATCGGGCCTGCCGGGATGTTTCGAAGATCATCGGGGCCAGACCGCCAAAGGTGGTCAGGGTGGTCAGGATGATCGGCCTGAACCTGGCGATCCCGGCAGACAGGACCGCGTCGTGGGCGTTCATCCCGTCTTCCTGCCGTCTCCTGTTGGCGAAATTGATAAGAACAAGGGAGTCGTTGACCACCACACCGGACAGGGCCACGATGCCGAACAGACTCATCAGGCTCAGTGAATACCCCATCACGAGATGGCCGACCACCGCGCCCACAATGCCGAAAGGGATGCTGATCATGATGATCAAAGGCTGGGCATAGCTGCGGAAGGGTACGGCCAGGAGTCCATAAATGATGAGCAGGGCCATGAGCAACCCTTCCACCAGACTTGTCATGGATGCGCGCATATCGGCCTGTCTGCCCTCGAATCCATAGGAGAGTCCCGGATATTTCCGGACCAGCTCGGGCACACTCTCGGCCATCAACGCCCCCAGGATCTCGTTGGCCCTCTTCTGGGGAATGACATTGGCGGTCACCTCCACGGTCCTGCGGCCGTTATGCCGGTCGATGGTCGTATACGCCCTGCCCGGGGTCATGGCCACGGCCTCGCGCAGAGGTATCTCCGCACCCGAAGGAGTCCTCAGGATGAGTTCCTCTATATCCTGCTCCAGCACCCTTTCGGACTTGGGAAGCCGGACCATGACCTTGACCTCGTTGCGCCCCCGTAATTGCCGCAGGGCCTCTGCACCGTAGAAGGCGTTTCTGACCTGTCTGGCGACATCCTCGGCCCTGAGCCCCAGCCCGCGGGCGGAATCGCGGATCTTGAAATCGTACTGTCGCTTACCCGGTGAAAACCCGTCGTCAATGTCCTTGACGTTGGGATAGACCTCCATCTCCCGGGCCAGCTCCGCACAGGCACTCTCCAGGATGTCGAGATCCCTGTGGCTGAGTTCGACGGTCAAGGACTTGCCCGAACCAGGGCCCCCGGAATCCGAGGCAAAGGTGATATACTCCAGACCGACCAGGCTCCCGACCCGTCCGCGCCATTGACGGGTGAACGCGGCAGTGCTCATAGGCCGTACCTCGGGATCGGTGAGATAGACCCGAACCTCCGAATTAGCTCCCCCATTGGTAGTCCGGGCAAAGATACCGGTGACCAGTTTGTCCCCCCCGTTG
This sequence comes from Desulfoplanes sp., assembly GCF_054921335.1. Classification (NCBI taxonomy): domain Bacteria; kingdom Pseudomonadati; phylum Thermodesulfobacteriota; class Desulfovibrionia; order Desulfovibrionales; family Desulfoplanaceae; genus Desulfoplanes; species Desulfoplanes sp. Next base: position 17,836 of record NZ_JBUDSQ010000036.1, read on the forward strand.
GCAGCCCCCACTTCTTTGGCCGCATCCACCAAGGTTTTCTGGACGGCCAGGGTCTTTTCTACGGCCGTTCCATAGGGCAGGACGGCGGTCACCTTGGCATAATCGGCCTCGATCTTGGGGAACAGGGTCATGCCCATGCGGCCACTGGTGACGTACCCGATGGTCACCAGAAGGACAGCAATGCCCATGGACAGGGTCAAATATCTGTATTTCAGGGTCAGATCCAAAAACGGACCGTATTTGGTCTTGACCGTACGCACGAACCATCTGCTGAACACCTGCTGTCTTCCGTGCAGCCAACGGGTGATCGGATTTCCCTTTCTGTCCCGCTGATGGCCGAGATGGGCCGGAAGGACCAACAGGCTCTCCACAAGGGAAACGGCGAATACACTGACCACCACGAGAGGTATCTGCCTGAAAACCTTGCCCATGACCCCGGGGACAAAATACATGGGCATGAAGGTGACGATATTCGTGAGCACGCTGAAGGTCACGGGCATAGCTATTTCCCGAGCCCCCTGGATCGCCGCATCCAGAAAGGACATCCCCTTCTGATGATAGTTGTACACGTTCTCCCCCACTACAATGGCATCGTCCACAACGATACCCAGGGTGATGATGAAGGCGAACATGGAGACCATGTTGATGGTCACCCCGAAACCGGGCAACAGGAGCAGGGAACCGAGAAAAGAGATAGGGATACCCATGCTCACCCAGAAGGCCAAACGGGTCTCCAAAAACAGGGCCAGACAGAGAAACACGAGTCCCAATCCGATATACCCGTTGGTGACCAGTAGTTCAAGACGTTGCTTGTAGACATTGGAACGGTCCTTGAGAATATTCAGGGAGAGTCCTTTGGGCAGAATCTGTCTGAGGGTCACAAGATTTTTTTTGACCGCATCGGCCACCTCGATGGGGGTCTGGTCCCCGATGCGGTAGACATCAATAAGCACGGCCGGCTGCCCGTCGAACGAGGCAAAGATATCGCTGTCCTCGAATCCGTCCTTGATCTCGGCAATGTCCCCGAGCAGGACGCTGGTCCCGTCGTTGGCCGTGATGATGGGGATCCTGCCGAACTCACGCCCGAAATCCTTACGTTCCTTGACCCGGACCAGAATTTCTCCGCCACTGGTCTTGATCCCCCCTCCGGGCAGATCCACCGAACCCTTGTCGATACGGCCCGCGATCTCGGCCGTGGTCAGATTGTACCGGCGCAGATTTTCCTGGGGCACCTCGACACTGATCTCGTAATCCCGGACCCCGGCAAGTTCCACCTGGGTGATATCCGGGTCCTGGATGAGCCTGTCGCGTAAATCCTCGGCCGTCTCACGCAGGACCCAATCGGACTGGTCGCCGTGCAGGGCTATGGCCACAACCTCACGTTTCCGGGAAACAATGGTCACGCTCGGTTCCTCTGCGTCATCGGGAAACGAGGTGATCCGATCGACCTCGCTCTGGATATCCTGGGCAAGCCGCTGCAGGTTTTCCCCTTCAACAATCTCCACGGTAACCGAGCCCGCCCCTTCACTCGCTGAAGAACTGACATCGTCCACCCCGTCGAGTCCCTGCACCGCTTCTTCGATGGGCAGAACGATACCCTTTTCCACTTCTTCGGGACTGGCCCCGGGATAGGCCACGGTCACGCTGACCATGTCCATATCGAAATCCGGAAAGACCTCCTGCTTGATATGGCTCCCGATGATCAGGCCGCCGACCAGGCAGACGATCATCACCAGATTGGCGGCAACGGAATTGCCGGCCATCCATCCTATGGGCCCCTTGGGGGATGAGGAAAAAGTGCTCATGAGTCGTTTGCACTCCCTGGGATCATGGACGTGCCCGACCGGGTGTCATCGTTGGCAAGGCGTACCTCCATGCCCTGAACCGGTGCTGCGATATCTGAAAGAATGATCCGCTCTCCGGGCTGCACCCCATCAGCAAGATAGACCTCCTGGGCATCCCGCCACGCCACATCTACGGGTCGGATGTCCAGGGTATTCTTCGCGGTTGCGATCCAGACGGCGTTGCCCCCATGCAGACCGTCTCGGGGTATGGCGACCACATTGTCCAGGGATCTGCCCTGGATATCCACCTCCACATATTCGCCCAGCAAAAGGGGGAGAAGCGAGGATTCAGGCCGGTTCAAAAGCAGGGGATCGTCTATCCGGACAACCACCCTGGCCATACGCCCCTGGGATTCAATGTCCGCCAGGAGCCTGATGATTCGGCCGGTACGGGCATGTTGAGCCATACCTGAACGAATGCGCGCCGTGCTGCCCGTACCATCTCCTCCCATGGGGATGGAGATCCAGCCGAGACGATCCCTGGGAATGGAGGTCTCCACCCAAAAGGCGTCCGTACCCACCAGGGTGGCGATGGTGGTTTGTGTGGATACCTGGGCACCGAGATCCACGTTCTTCTCCAGAACAAGACAATTGAACGGTGCGGTAACCGATGTTCGAGCCAGATCCAGCTCGGCCTGCTCCAGATCGAGACAGGCCTTTTGAACCTCGGCTTGGGCCTGCTCCAGCTGGGGTTTACGCAGGGCCAGGGCCGCATCTTCGGGTGCCCTGTCCTGATCACCGCGCAACAATGCCCACTCCTTTTTGGCCACATCCTGCCGGCCCTGCTCCAGGGCCAGGGATGCGCGAGCCTGCACCAGGGCGGTCTTTTTCTGCTCCACGATCAGCTCGAAATCCCTGGGATCGATGCCCACCGCCCTGGTCCCCCGGGGCAAGATGCCTCCCGGCTCGAATCCCGAGGCCAGTTGCACGATCCTGCCCGATACCTGGGGGCTGAGGGCTGTCTGCCGCGCAGGCACCACGGTTCCCATGGCCTGAATGACCACCCGCTCCTTGCCGAAGACCGCCTTTTGAACAGTCACCAGAGGAGCCAGGGTGACCCGGGGCTTTTTCGTGGGTTTGGGGCGGGAATCCATGAAATATTTCCCCCCGAAAATTCCCAGCCCGACAATGACCAGAGGCAGGAGAATCCCGACAATCCGCCTGCACCAACGTCCGGTGGTGGTATATGATTCCGTCATGATTACCCTTGTTCCTTCGTATTCGTGGTGTGGGTGGTTGCAGGTGGTGCCGGCCGGTCTTCCATACCTTCGTACCAGGTCCCGCCCAGTGACCGGTTCAGCCCCACCTGATACAGGAGCAGATCGGCCCGGCCCTGGATCAGGGTGCGTTCCAGGGTCTGTACATTAAGAAGACTGGTCAGCACGGTGAGATAGGTGACGACCCCGTTCCGATACCGCTGGCGGGCCTGTTCCAGGGTCATCCGGGCAATGCCCAGCTGGTTTTGGATGGCCCGTATGTACTCCTGCTGCTTTTCGATATCCACCAGCCCGTTCTCCACATCCCGGACCGCCTCCATGACCGTTTGCTCATAGGCTGCCAACCGTTCCCGGGCAACGGCCCTGGTCCTGTCCACTTCGGCCGTACGCCGGTTACCGTCAAAAATCGGTCCGGTCAGTCCGGCAGCAAGATTGGCCAGCCAGTTGTCGAACAGGGTATTGAACTGGTCGCTGTAATATTCACCCCTTGCGGTCAGGGTGATGGCGGGCAGGCGGTCGGCACGGGCACTGGCAATCTCCCACCCAGAAGACTTGAGGCGCAGCCCGGCCGCCCGAACATCAGGACGATTGGCCAGGAGATCGGCCGGAATACCCGTTGCACGCATGGACAAAGGAGGGGGGAGCGAATCCCCGGTCACCCCGAGATCAAAATCCGGTGATTTGCCCATGAGAACCGCTGTTTCGTTCATGAGGACCTTGACCCGTGCCGCCAAGGGAGGAAGCAGTGTCCGTGAACGTGCCAGGGCTTCGCGTTGCTGGAACACATCAAGAGCGCTTGAAAGGGATTTGTCGAAACGCAGCTCCAGAACCTCGAGATAGATTTCATTCGTACGGATCTGCGCCCTGACCAGAGCCTGTTCCCTACGTAGCTGGAGAATCTCGATCCAGTTCTCGGCGATCTGCCCGGAAAGGGACATGAAGGCGGTGTGCACATCCTCCAAGGTAGCCTGGGCCGTGAGACGTTGGGCCTCGCGAGCGGACCCGATCCGATCCCAGAGATCCAATTCGTAGTTGGCGGCCAGGCCCAGGGAGTGCTCCTTGCTGGTCGTATAGGTCCGCTCCCCGCTGGAATCGTCCTCCACCTTCAGTCGGCTCTGTGACGAATCCACTTCCACGGAAACCGAGGGATAGATGGAAGCCCCGGCCTGCACAGCCAGAGCCTGAGCCTGTTCGAGCCTCGCCCGGGCCTGACGGATGGAGAATCCATGGCTCAAAGCGATATCCATCAACCGATCCAACTCCGGGCTTTCAAATCCCTGCCACCAGGGAGTATCCAGAGTCCCGTTCTCCGCATACAGGGAATACCTGGAAGGAAGATCAGGCAAGGGTGGCGAGGATGAACCGGGAGCGAACGGGGCGCATCCCGTCATGACGACCAGGATGACGGCAGACAACAACAAAAGCGGCAATCGCATCAGACGTCCTTAGGTAACGAGAGTCGGAATGTCCCTCCGATGGGAGGGATATGGTTCAACGTATCGAAAACGTGCACGTCTCTCCGGCACGGCATGGGTTTTCCTACATGCAATGGCCGACACTTGGCAATATAAAGACGCGTAGGCGAACGAACAGGCGACAGCGTCCCTGGAGGGAAAAGAGAGAAAGCAGAAGACACCGGTCAAAGCCCGGGGTCTGGAACCCTCATCCTGGACTCGATCCGGGATCCCCATGGGTTTGGGCCCGGTCGGTCCGGGCGGGTCCATATATGATTCGCCCCTACGGAAAAACGCGCACAGACATCAAAGCAAAAATCGAACCTTTTTTAAAAAAAACAACACTTAAAACAAACAAAATACTTATATTATTGAATAAAAAAAATAGTCATTCAATATGGGTACCTCAGCATGATCGGATTTTATACACTACCCGCGCACACATGATCATTTTTTATACATCGCCCCCACCCCACGCCTCCTCCCATAAAAAAAGCACACATGGTCCATGTGTGCTTTTTCATCTCTCACAAAAACATCCGTCAGGATGACTTCTCATCCTCGTCGCGAATAGTATGCTGGGCCATGGGGCAGACCTTGCAGGCCTCACCGTCGTCGGTTCCCGAACGATTGCCGGGGCATCCGGCACATCCGAGGCCCTTTTTGCGCACAAATCGGGTGATGATATACACGGCCGCTACGATGATTATCGCGTAAACCAATAGACTGTCCCAGGACATGGTCAAACCTCTTGTTGGTGGTTCAGGATTGCTGGAGAATCTTCTTGTTTCGATCCCTCAAGAATATGGGTCTGCCTGCGTGGGCCTCGACCGTTTGCGCCATTCCCGGTCTAGGCCGGGACCTACATGAACCTGCCGTCTTTTGCCGAGACGCCGGGATTTCGGCTACGACCAGGAAAATTTCGGATCAGCCCCGGGATGACAACGGGGGAAGCTCCCTTGGGGATGAGAACTGGCAACTCCGTCCCACCCCCTAAAAATTCACGCCACCATAATCGTGTCGGCGATCTCTCTGGACAGGGTCACCCTCCCACCCCGGACACCGATAACCAGCGAGCTGTCATTGTTGCTGACCACATCGACCTCGGTCCCCGGAAGAATGCCCATGGCGGCCAAATGGCCAACCAGCTGCCGGTTCGATTTCATGCAGGCCACCAATCGCTTTTCACCCATGCGTAGCTTGGAAAGGGGACAATGGGCCCTCAAGCTGCAACCCGAACATTTGCCGTGCCCCTTTTTCCCCCGCCGTCTGCACCGTTTTCCTGAAAACATATGTTCTACCTTCCCACATTCCTGGAGTTCGCCTTCCAAAAAGTTAGGGATAATGAATTTGTTTTGGGAGGTCAAAGAAAACCACCATTGGCCATCGGTCAACCGACCAGGACAGATCCGGCCTGATAGATAATCACGGCCAGGGTATAGGCAAGCAGGGTGTTGAAGACAACCGCGAATCCCGCCCATTTCCAGCTGGATTCGCGGGCCATGGCAATCACAGTGACAAAGCAGGGAGCATACAGAAGGATGAACACCATACATCCGATGACAGCCGGTATGGTCCAATGGGAATCGTTCTTGAGACGCTCCCCAAGGGCCACGGCCTCCTCGGCATCGACCTCGGCCATGGAATAGGCGGTACCCAGGGTGGAGACAATGACTTCTTTGGCCGCGAACCCGCCGAGCACGGCGATATTCATTTTCCAGTTGAATCCGGCCAAGGAGGTCGCGGGCAAAAGCGCGTCCCCGATGCGGCCGGCAACGGTGTTGCGCAGCGTGGTTTCCGCCTGTTCCCCGCGGATGGCATTGATTTTCTGACGGCGTTCCTTCTGGGAAAGATCCTGGTCCTGCATGACATTGGCCACCTGCGTGTCAAAGACCTGAACCTTTTCCGCCGGAAGCTGGGGAAAGGTCATGGCCGCCCAGATGAGGATGGAGATGGCCAGGATGACCGTCCCTGCCTTCTTGATGTACTGCCAGGTCCTCTCCCAGGTATGGAGCCATATCCCGCGCATGGTCGGGATTCTGTACGGCGGAAGTTCCATGACGAACGGGGTCGGTTCTCCCTTGATGACCACCCAACGAAGAAAGCGGGCCGTGATCAGGGCCACAACCCACGCCCCCAGAGAAAACAGAAGCATGACCCGTGCGGCATGGTTGGGAAAAAAGGCCGCCGTCATCATGATAAACAGGGGCAGTTTGGCCCCGCACATCATGAACGGAGAGACCACCAGGGTGGCCAGTCGCTCTTTGGGGCTGCGCAGGGTCCGGGCGGACATGATCCCGGGCACCGCACATCCCCCGGGGATTCCGCCGGAAATGATAAACGGCATGACCGAACACCCATGCAGACCGAAAAAACGAAAAATGCGGTCCATCATATAGGCCATTCGGGCCATGTACCCAAGATCTTCCAGAAAGGTGAGCATGAGAAACATGATCAGTATCAGGGGCACGAAACTCAGCACACCGCCGACACCGTCGACAATACCGGAAACGACCATAGACTGGAGCATGCCTTCAGGGAGTATCCGGGTACATAACCGGCCTATCCATTCAAATCCGGCGATGAATAGTTCTTGCGGATAGGCACCGAATTCAATGGTCACCGTAAACATGCCGTAGAGAATGGCCACCATGAGAACGGGCCCGATGACCTTGTGGGTCAGGATGGTATCGATCTTGTCCGAACGGGTATACCCCACATCCGGAGCGTCAAATTCCATAACTCCCTGTTTGAGGATGTCGTTGATGAATGCGTATCTATAATCGGCAATGACCGCTTCGGGATAGGTTTCCGAGGCGGTTTCACAGATAGCCTCGGCCTCTTTGGCCATGGCCTCGAGTTCCAACCCCAGGGGCCCCCTCCCGCGTCCACGTTCGATCAGGCTCTCGTCGTTTTCCAGGTATTTGACCGCAGTAAACCTGGGTGGGTACCTGTCGGTCAAAAAATCCTCTTCCTCTATGCGAGCGACCATCTTGTCGATGATCGTGTCCAGTTCGGGCCCGTAAGGTATGTGCAAGGGTTTGAATTCCTTGATTTCCTCACCTTTGGCATAGTCGAGCGCGGCTTTCATGAGTTTGCCGATCCCCTTGCCGGTCTTGGCCACGGTTTCGACAACAGGGACTCCCAGCCGTTTGGACAGCTCACGGGTTTTGATATGGATACCCTTCTTACGCACCTCATCCATCATATTCATCGCAAGGACGACCGGAACGCCGAGTTCCATGAGCTGGACCGCCAGATAGAGACTCCGCTCCAGGGCCGTGGCATCGACCACGTCGATGGCCAGTTCGGGATTCTCGTCCACCAAAACCTGCCGGGCCACCAACTCTTCCATCGAATAGGCGGTGAGGGAATAGGTTCCGGGCAGATCAATGACCCGCAAAGTGGTCCCGTGCACACAGGAAGACCCTTCCTTGCGTTCCACTGTGATGCCCGGATAATTGCCCACCCGCTCCTTGGAACCGGTGATGGCGTTGAAGGTGGTACTCTTGCCGCAATTGGGATTGCCGGCCAGGGCGACACGTATGGTTTTGTCCATCATCCTTCCTGTTCGTCCGTCTCGACGACGATATGATCGGCCTCGCTGTTGCGAAGGCTCATGGTGAATCCCTTGAGCCTGATGGCCACGGGGTCTTTCAGGGGGGCATGCCCGACAATGGTTATCTCGGTCCCGGGAACCAGCCCCATGTCCCGGATCCGCCGCCCGAGTTCTCCACGGGCGGCCACGGAAACAATAGCGGCCTTCTGGTTCACCTTTAATTGACGCATGGGTATCTTCATGTGCATCCTCGAATAGTCATGAAAGAATATTGGACGCCTCTAACTTGAGTCCGTTGAAAAAGCAATATGGAAAAAAAGGCTCAAACGATGTTTGCCGTAGGGTCACGGAGTACCGTGGCTTTTGGCAAGGCCGTGACCCTACGGCAAGCCAATATACATTGATCGAAAAAGCAGAGTACAGACATGTCATCCCTGACTTGATCCGGGATGACGGCAGGCGGCGAGATTCGATCCGAAAAAACGGAAATTCTTTTCAGGCCCCGCACTCCACGACCTCAATCCACCGGATCGTATTGGCATCCTTTTCATTCCCTTCGACCGGAACACGCGTGTCCACCCAACGCGATTTTCTTCTTCTGGCCACCATCTATTCGGTCCCATGGAGACGCCCCGCTGCGCCATGTTCAGCGTCCCCTTCTTCTGCATGATCCTTCCCCCCAGATTCTGGCAATCAACCAGAGACAAAAACCACAACCCATAGATTTTTTCTATCAGTCCCACCGTCTCGTATTGCCACTTTGTATTTGTCATCGTCTCTTCCCTGGGCGTAACAAGAGGCCAATTTTACGGGCATGCGTCCATTCTGAACACGGAACTGTTTGGAGAAACGGAAATTTTGGTGCCGGATCGATACATGAATTCTTGACATACCGGCCTATCAGCTCATGGGCTGATACGTTCTGATACGAAAGGGAACACTTCGGTCGCGCTGAAAACTACGGATTCCAAACTGGACCCACTCATCGGACCCGCTGCCCCATTCATCAACCTCTATCCAGGGAGAAACACAAACTATGAAAAACCTTTTTGCCACCAAATGGGGTATCATCGGGGTCGGTGCGGTCATCGGAATATTGGCCGCCCTGCTGCAAAAACTCGGCAATCCCGGAAATATGGGTATCTGCGTGGCCTGCTTCGAGCGGGACATCGCCGGAGCTATCGGACTGCACAGGGCCGGTGTCGTCCAGTACATGCGCCCGGAAATCATCGGGTTTGTTTTAGGCTCTCTGGGCGCAGCCCTGGCCTTCAAGGATTTCCGCCCCAGAACCGGCTCGGCCCCCTTTGTTCGCTTCATCCTGGGTATCTTCGCCATGATCGGCGCCCTGGTCTTTCTGGGATGCCCCTGGAGGGCCATGCTCCGGTTGGCAGGCGGTGACCTGAATGCCATCTTCGGACTCCTCGGACTGATCGCCGGCGTATACATCGGGACCCTGTTCCTCAAAAACGGCTACAATCTCGGTCCGGCCAAAAAAAGCCATTCCGCGGGCGGAGTCCTCATCTCCCTGGTCATGCTCGGCTTCCTGGCCCTGATGTTCATCTATCCCCAGATCAGCGGTGGGGCAAAAAGCGGTATCCTTTTTTACAGTCTCAAGGGCCCCGGGGCCATGCATGCGCCCCTGTTCATCGCCCTGGCCATCGGGCTCGGCGTGGGTATCATGGCCCAGCGGAGCCGTTTCTGCACCATGGGTGCGTTCAGGGATCTCATCCTGTTCAAGCAGACCCACCTTTTTGGCGGGGTTCTCGCCCTCATCCTGGCCGCCTTTCTGGCCAACCTGGCCTTCGGCCAGTTCCATCCCGGCTTTGATGGTCAGCCCGTTGCCCACACCCAGGCACTCTGGAATTTCATGGGCATGGTCCTGGCGGGTCTCGCCTTTGCCCTGGCAGGCGGATGCCCGGGCCGTCAGCTCTTCCTGGCCGGTGAAGGCGATGGCGACGCCGCCGTGTTCGTTTTCGGCATGATCGTCGGCGCAGGTTTCTCGCACAATTTCGGCCTGGCCAGCTCCCCCAAAGGCGTCGGCCCCCACGGCATCGCCGCGGTGGTCATCGGCCTGATCGTCTGCCTGGGAATCGGCTACTTCATGCGCAAGAAATAAAGGAAGAAAGGGAGACGGGAGACGGGAAAAGACTGAATGCAGAAATCCGAAGTCGGAAGTCCGGGTTCTTTGTCCGTGTCACTCTTCCATCCTCCGCCAGAGACAACACCAAAAAAAATCTTTGAACAGACCACACACCAAGGAGAAAACCATAATGAGCACCACAGTCGACGCACGCGGGCTTTCCTGCCCGCAACCCGTTTTAGATACCATGATGGCCATTCAGACCACGAACGACACCACGATGACCGTTCTGGTGGACACCGAGGCATCCAAGGAGAACGTGGCCCGGGCCGCCCAGGGCAAAGGATGGGACGTCTCGTCCATCGATGAAAACGGTGGGGAATATTCCTTGACCCTGGTCAAATCCTGAAGCAGACAATGCTACCGTTCTGCAATTCCCGGAAATGAGATGCAGAACCAGGACAACCCGTAGGGGCGGATTCCATATCCGCCCTTATGGATTCCATATCCGCCCTTATGGATT
>NZ_JBUDSQ010000037.1:0-27811 GCF_054921335.1 Desulfoplanes sp.
AGGCGGGAGGCGGGACAAGCATCCACGCATAACCATCTATAACAACACTACCCCTACAGTGTTTGACCTCGGCACTCCGGCCTCCCGTCTCCGGTCTCCCTGTCTCCCTTCTTTCTAATGATCCTCAACCTTCCCCAAAAACTCCCGTGTCCGTTCGTTCTGGGGGTTGGCGAAAAATTGTTCGGGGTCGTTTTCTTCGACCACACGGCCGTCGTCCATGAAGATGACCCGGTCGGCCACATCCTTGGCGAAGTTCATCTCATGGGTGACCACGAGCATGGTCATACCTTCCTTGGCCAGGTCCTTCATGACGTCGAGCACCTCGCCCACGAGCTCCGGATCCAGGGCGCTGGTGGGTTCGTCGAACAGGATCAGCTTGGGATTCATGGCCAGGGAACGGGCAATGGCCACGCGCTGTTTCTGGCCGCCGCTCAACTGATCCGGATAGACATCGGCCTTGTCGCCCAGCCCGACCTTCTCCAGAAGCTTGCTCCCTAGAATCCTGGCCTCGTCACGACCCAATTTGCGGACCTTGAACGGCCCCAAGGTCACGTTCTTGAGCACGGTCATGTGCGGGAACAGGTTGAACTGCTGGAAGACCATCCCGGCCTCAGCCCGGACCAGGTTCATGTCCGTGCTCTTGTCCGTGAGGTCGTTTCCGTCCACGGTGACCCGGCCACCGGTAATGTCCTCGAGACGGTTCACACACCGGAGCAGGGTGCTCTTGCCGGAACCGCTCGGGCCGATGATGACCACGACCTCCCCGGACTGGACATGGAGATCCACGCCGTGGAGCACTTCCAGCTCGCCAAACCGTTTGATGAGATTTTCAATCCGTACCATAAGAATCCTACGTTGGTTGCCCGCCCATCACTGTGACAAGCGGCCTCGTTGCATTGGCCCCCATACCCCATACCGGGGGTAGACCACACCGCTTCCTGCCCAGAAACCTTGGACCCGCTATCGCCGAGAAAAGACGAGTTTGTTCTCCACAATGGAAAGAATCTTGGAGATACTCAATGTCAGAACGAGATACATGACCGCCACGGTCAGCCAGACCTCGAAGGATCTGAAGTTGGTGGCAATGATCTCCTGTCCGCTGCGGGTCAGTTCACCGACACCGATGACCACGAGCAATGAGGTGTCCTTGAGGCTGATGATAAACTGGTTGCCCAAGGGCGGAATCATCCGCTTGAAGGCCTGGGGCCAGATGACGAATGCCATGGTCTGCCCGCGGGTCAGTCCGATGGAACGCCCGGCCTCGTATTGCCCCATACTGATGGACTGGACCGCACCGCGGACGATTTCCGCGATATAGGCCCCGGCGTTCACAGCAATGGCCACGATACCCGCGGTCAGGGGAGGGATGCGCATCCCTAGGGCCAGAGGAAGCCCGAAATAGAGAAACATGACCTGAACGATGAGCGGTGTTCCCCGGATGGTCTCGATATACGCACCAGCCACCTTCTGCAGGAACCAACTCCGCGATATTCTACACAGCCCGGCCCCCGCCCCAAGAATGAACCCGATGAACAATCCCACCAGGGCGATGATGACGGTCAACTCCGCCCCTTGAAGAAGAATGGGGATGGCCTCCCAGACTGCATCGAACTTGAATTGAAAATTACCCATAACGATCCTTGCAACTGCTTGGCGTTGTACACCATGGACAAACGGAACAATGGCAAGTCGGCGATGAAAGATAAAGCTGTTGAGCTGGTAAGCTCTTGAGAGAGGCGAAGACGCAAAGGTTCCGAGATCTCAGGTACGCACTGCGAAAAAGATCTTCACAAAACTGTCAAGCAACCAAAAACCAGAACCCAAAAACGCCCCTGCCCCACCATCACCGACCCACCATTTCAAACCATTACATAGGATCGACGCCGAACCACTTCTTGTAGATCTTGGCGTACTCACCCGATTCCATCAGCTTGAGAATGGAGATGGAAACTTTTTTACGCAGGGGGGAACCCTGGGGAAAACCGATCCCGTAGTACTGACCGGCATAGACAGGGCCGACAACCTTGACTGCACCCTTGCCGGCATCCTTGGCATAGTATTCAACAACGGGCTTGTCGAAGATGACCGCGTCTGCACCACCGCTGCGGAGTTCCATGAAGGCGGCGTCCTGATCCTGGAACTTACGGATGGACTTGTTGGTGTAGGGTTTGACGAAATCCACGCTGCTGGTGCCGATCTTGGTGGCGACAACCTTGTCCTTCAGGTCTTCCACGCTCTTGATATCCTTGTTGTCGCTTCGGACCAAAAGACGGAGGCCGGACTGGTAGTACGGATAGGCGAAGTCGATGACTTCCATGCGCTGGGACTTGATGGTCATACCGGCGATACCCACATCCACGTTTCCGGTCTGCAGGGCGGGAACGATCCCGTTGAAGGCCATGGGCTGGAGCTCATAATCCAGGCCGATATCCTTGGCCACGGCATCCCAGAGATCGATATCAAAACCCACATATTTTCCGGTCTTGGTATCCTTGTACTCGAACGGCATGAACGCGGTGTCACAGGCGACCACGAGCTTCTGGGCCAGACCGTTTCCGGCCAGACAGCAGAGCATAAGCCCGGCGAGCAAGACAATGGCAATCCTTTTCATCTCTTCTTCTCCTCCATGATTGTGATGGTACCGATTGACGACTATTGCAGCATTCCCACAACGGGAAATGTTGTCGACTACCCCTGTTGTTCACGTGTGATATGGGCACCAACCCTGGCGAGCTTGGTATCCATGGTCTCGTATCCCCGGTCAAGATGGTAGATCCTCCGTACCGTGGTCGTTCCTTTTGCTGCGAGCCCGGCAAGGACGAGGGATGCACTGGCCCGCAGGTCCGAGGCCATGACGGGCGCCCCGGTGAGTCGGTCCACACCTCGAATGAGGGCGTTTTTCCCCGAGAGCTTTATATCCGCACCCAGTCGGACCAATTCCAGGACATGCATATATCTATTTTCAAAGATATTCTCCTTGATCATCCCCGACCCCTTGGCAAGGCACATAAGGGCCATGACCTGGGCCTGCATGTCCGTGGGGAACCCGGGATGGGGCATGGTCTCCAGGTCCACACAGTGCAAGTCGCGGTTCCCTTTGGCCACGACCCGGTCACCAACCTCTTCGATACGCATCCCCATTTCCCGCAGCTTGGCCACAACGGGTTCGAGTTCGGCAAAGGGACACGCTGCAAGCGAGAGCTCTCCCCCGGTGACCCCGGCTGCGATCATATAGGTTCCGGCCTCGATACGGTCGGACATGATTTCGTAGGAACACCCTTCGAGCCGCTCCACCCCCTGGATCCTGATGACGCTGGTACCATGGCCCTCGATTTTCGCGCCACAGGCAATCAGAAAATGGGCCAGGTCGACAATTTCCGGCTCACGGGCCGCATTCTCGAGCACCGTCTCGCCCGAAGCCAGCGTTGCGGCCATGAGCAGATTTTCCGTTCCCCCCACGGTTGGAAAATCAAAATGAATATGTGCCCCGTGGAGCCTATTGCAATATCCGGTGATATCTCCGCCTTCGAGTTCGAACCGGGCCCCCATCTTCTCCAGGGCCCGCAAATGGAGATCCACGGGCCGTGCTCCAATGGCACACCCTCCGGGCAGAGCCACCTTGGCCTGTCCCAACCTACTGAGCAGGGGGCCCAGGCAGAGCACGGACGCACGCATGGTCCGGACCAGATCATAGGGGGCCTCGGGGACGAGATCACCGGCATGGACAAGGACACGGTCCCCCTCCTGATCGGCCCTACACCCAAGGAGTGAAAGGAGTTGGGTGGTCGTGGTGATGTCACGCAACGCGGGAACCTTGGAGAGGTGGACATCGCTCTCACAGAGTGTGGAGGCGACAAGAATGGGCAAGGCCGCGTTTTTGGCCCCACTGACGGTTACCTCTCCGAACAGGGGATAGCCGCCTTCGATGACGAGTTGGTCCATGGGAACTGCCTTGGTTTTGTTGGGATCGGTGTTGGGATCAGGGGTCTTGAAAGCGTGTGCAAAGGTCAATTGTATACTCCAAAATCCATGAAAAGTCATTTATAAAATAAACCGGTCCGACGCCCGATTTTCCAGGCCTGGAAAATCGGGCGTCGGATCCACAAATAAAAAGAGACCTGCACTTGTAAGTACAGGTCTCTTGTTCTTGGGGTGGATGACGTGACTTGAACACGCGGCCACCTGGGCCACAACCAGGAGCTCTACCAACTGAGCTACATCCACCGTCTGAAGAAATGGCTGTTTATAGAAAACGGGCTGAGCGGTCAAGCGTTTTTTGGGCCGGGATCAAAAAATCCTTGCCGTGATCCAGCTCCCCGCAATGAAAGTACCCAGCGAGCTGCCAAGGTTGGCCAAGACGACCACCAAAAGGATCCGGCATACCGGATTCTTCCAGAATCCCTGTATTGAACCGATGGCCCGGGGGATGTCTTCGAGATCGGCAACAGTCGGTCGCTTGACCCATGCCTGGACCAAACCCGCCACCCAACCGGCGGCGATCATGGGATTCATGCTCGTCAGGGGAGCGGCTAGAAAAGTGGCCAGAATGGTCAAAGGGTTGGCCAGGGCCAGGGCCGTTCCTGCGGCCGACAATACTCCATTGACCAAGAACCAGATATATACGGACTGCATGGAATGTTCTGCTCCGCCCTTGAAAAAGCCGAGGGTCAGGAGAAACAGGACCAGCAACGGGATAGCCCACTTGATGATTGTCCCGGTGTGTCCCTTTGGGGGAAGCTCCTCCAGGGGAGCCAGATCCTCTTCTTCCTGGATATGCTCGAGAATGCCGGGGATGTGTCCGGCCCCGACCACGGCAAGAACGGTCCCCCCGGGGGCATTGCGGATCTTTTGGGCCAGATAAATGTCGCGCTCATCGATGAGCCGCTGTTTGATCTGGGGAAACGATGAGGCCAGAGAGGCCATCATCCCCTCCATCTGATCCTGCTGCTTGATCTCCTCGATGGTCTTTTCATCGATTTCCTCGCTGACAAAAATCCCTCCAAAAAGCTGGAAGAACATCTTCATCTTGCTAAAAAAACCAAGATACCCCCAAACACGTTTGAGGGTGACCTCCACATTGCGATCCGCACAAACCAGTTGCGCGCCCGACAACCGTGCCTGCGTGATCCCCTCCATCATCTCCGCACCGGGCTGGACCCCAAGTTTCTCACCGATCTTCCGGTAAAATGAGGCAAGCATCAGCTGGGCGAGGACGAACAGGGTCTTCTTTTCCCTGATCACTTTGAAGATATCCATACGGCGCCAGTTGTCCTGGTTGGCCATGGCCTTGTGCCTGGCCTCGCAGAGTTCGACGCACACGGTGTCCGGTCGGATCTCGTTGATACTCGCCCTGACGTCTTCCACGCTCTCTTTGGAGACATGGGCGGTTCCGACAAGGTAGATTTTCTTGCCATTGGCCCGTACCGGGGTACACGCGTCAGGCAGTATGGGAGATAGAGGTTCCATATTGATCAGGGGCCAAAGGCCTGTGGAATGGTGGAGGAAAATAGGACGGGTGGGGCCTGGATGCCGGAACAATCGCGTAGGCATCAAGGCCATCTCTAAAATGTGCCCGAAAAGGATTGTAACATGGCCTGATCTCGGATAACCACAAGAGCATCAACCACCCTCACGGGCAAAGGGGTATGCGTATGCAAAGCCTTTCGTTCTGTAAAGAGATAAACGATCCACAAGAAAAAAAACGCCAGGATATGGTCTTCAGACGTATTCGGGAAAAAATTGCCGACTACAAAAATTACCATTTCAGCCGCGAACAGATCCATGCCCTGGCCATCTTTTTCGACCTCGCTCAAGAATTCAACATATTGGAAGACCTATACACTCTCTCTGTATGTACTCCAAAAGCCATCTTCGGGATCGATGCATCCCTCTATATTCTCAACGAACAGGACAGCTTCGCCATCAAGAGTTCGACCATCGGTGACCAATGCGTCCCAGAAACATGGCAGGAACCCGAACCCTTTCCCGGTAGGCCATGGCAAGAGGGTAACCGTTACATCGTCCCCATCAAATGCAAACACATGCTCACATCCCAGCTCCCGTTTTTGCCCAGGAACCAGGATGTCATCGGCATTCTAGAGCTTGTCACGTCCCGCTCTCTTACAGAGCACGAACGGTTTTTTTTCGGAAAGTACGCCAACCGGGTTGGATTCCAGACGCACAACAAAATTCTCAACCTCACCAACCAGGAACACCTGCAATTCATCAAGAGCCTGGTCCAGGATATTGGGCACAATGTCATTGTGCCCAATATGTACTTCAAACTCCTGTTCAACCGACTCAAGGACCACTTGGATCAGCTAAAGAAAAGACTGCAGGATCTGACAACAGAACTCGGGGCGGACAAATGCACAGAGGATGACGGCGATGGTGACCCGCTGGTAGGTCTGGAGCAAAGTATCCGTGAACTCACGGACCACTACCATGACATGTACAATCATTACACGAGATCGAGCCTATTTTTGGAAACCCTGCTCAGGCGGAGCCATTTTGAAAAAGGGCGCTATGTCCTGCTCAAACAGGCCTGCAATTTCAAAAAAAAGATCATCGACCCCCAACTCGAACATTTTCGTCCCAGGTTTGAACAAAAAAATATCACCGTGGACACCCAGCTTGGTGGCATCCCCGATGAGGACACGATCCTCGTCGCCGATATCGGGCTCTTGAGTCAGGTCTTTGCCAACCTTTTTTCCAATGCCGCTAAATACACCCGAGAAATCAATGGGCCCAAAGGAAAAACCTACAAATTCGTTTCCTACGGATGGGAAAAACTCCCCGATTATTTCGGTCCGGGAAAAGACGCCATCAAGCCCAATGTCTTTTCCACAGGTCCACATATCCCCAACGAGGAACGCGGCCTCCTCTTTGAATCCAATTTCCGTTGCAAAGCCACGCAGAACGAACCGGGATCAGGGCACGGTCTTTTTTTTGCAAAACAAATCGTGGAGTTGCACGGGGGAGAGGTTGGCTATGAACCGACCCGGATGGGGAACAATTTCTATATCATCCTTCCATGCGCTGACTGAGCCGACCAAACGGCGTATAATCGGATAATGCCATGGCATATAGCATATTGACCATAGAGGATGACGACATCATCAGGGAGACCCTCGTGGAGTGGCTCGAGGATAACGGATTTACTCCTCTCATGGCCTCCGACGGCCAGGAAGGAATAGCGATCTTTGGCCGTGAACACCCCGACCTGGTTCTCCTGGATCTGACCATGCCGGGGATGAGTGGGCTGGCCGTCCTACAAACCATCAGACAACAGGACCAGGATACTCCCGTAGTCATCGTTTCCGGAAGAAACGACATAAGGGATGCCATATCCGCCTTCAAGGCAGGGGCATGGGATTACGTGACCAAACCGATCTTGAGCATGGCCATGCTCAAGGCGACAATACTCAACTGTCTGGAGAAAAAGGACCTCAAGGAAAAAGTCAAACGCGCGGAAGAACGCTATAGCCAACTGATACAGAATCTGCCGATCATTATTTTTGCCCTGCGCAAGGATTTTTCCATCGATTTCATCAACCAAACCTGCCAAACCCTGCTTGGGTTCAAAGATTCAGAGCTCATGGAAAACAAGGGGCTATTTTTCAGACAGGTTCCCAAGGAAGACCGCAAGGAGACCATCCGCTCCTTTAAGACCTGTTTCCGTCAATCGAGCGCCCCCTTTTCTCTTGAGTTCAGGTTCAGGCACAAGCGGGGATACTTCGTCCACCTCCAGGCCCGCTCCATAGTCCTCTCCCGTCCGGACGAGCCGGCCACGGCCCACCGTATCGAAGGGGTCATCATGGACGTCACGGAACACCATTTCCTCGAAGAGGTCCTGGTCCAACGGGAAAAACTGAATCTTTTGGGCACGATGTCCTCGGAGATCGCCCATCAATTCCGCAATCCCCTCATGTCACTGGGTGGGTTTGCGCGTCTATTGCATAACAAACACCCCGAAATCAAAGAAGCAGGGATCGTCCTGAGCGAGGCCAAGAAACTCGAAGAATTGCTCGCCAACGTCGACGAGTACATCCGTCCCCTGCCCTTTTCTCCCGCCCCGTGCCGGATCAACGACCTGTTGGGTTTTTCCATCGGCATGCTCAAAGAGCTCTTTGAAAAATATCATGTCACCCATACAATGCATGTCGCCGAGCCCATCACGACAATCATGTCCGATGAGAGCACCATCCGGCAAACCTTTGTCAGCCTTTTCACCCAGATCGTTCCACAGGCCCACGACGGGCGTATCCGTTTTGCATCTTATGAGACCAGCCGGCACGTATGCATCGAATTGCTCATCGCCCCGAATATTCCAGAACTCCCCCCCCCCGGGCTGAGTCTGGTTCCTTTTGAACGGGAGCAGGACAACACCATGGCTGCGACCTATCGAATGGTGAAAAACATTGGGGGATATATTTCCCTGAAACAGGAAACCGACGCCACATCCGTGACCATCACTCTGCCCAAGACCTTCAAGCCAGGGTTGCGCGGAATAGACGAAGAGATTTGAACGGCACCAAAACAGCGCGGCCCCCGATACCTTGGGGGCCGCGCTGTTTTGGTGCCGTTGGTTTTCAGACAAGCTGCTCAGAGACGGTTATCCACTCTCAAAGGGACTCTACATGAATTTCCGTCTGGGAAAACTGGTTCACCCCGACCTTGACCCGCTTAAGGGCGTCCTTACACAACGCCACCGACTCCTTGAGCGGCTCCAGCCCGTCGGGAAGCTCCATCGCCCTGCCCTTTTCACGCAGTCCCTCGATCCGTCCAGTCATTGCATCGAACTGTTCCCGCACACCGACCGCGGATTCCGGACTCTCCCGGCGGACCAATCCTTCGTAAATATCCATGGCCCGCCTGATATCAAAAAGATATCCCTCTATCTCATCACACATGAACTTGAATTTCTTGCTCTCTTCACTCGTCGCCACGTTGTCTCCTCATATCTCGAACACCAGGTTCACTCTTCTGCATGTACAGGGGCATCCGTGTTCCGTACCCCCCCTTTGGGGGTATATCCAGATCCAGATACCGCCACAATCCTTGTCGCTCCATCAGGGGTACCTGGTAGATGGCATGGTCCGCCGGAACCCGTCGCCCCTTCGGGCCGGTGCATTCTCCACGCAACCACACCCACCCCATGGCCAACAACCATATACGACCTATACCCGTAAACCCTACCCCGTAAATCCGCCGTCCCTACCAATTCCCATCTATATTCTTGTACAGGGCATAGGCAATCAGCCCTCCGACAATGAACCCGCACAGGGTCAATATCCAAATATTCATCCCGCCTCCGCTGGGTTGCCGTCCAAACCAAGGGTCATCTCGGTATTCCGGACATGTTCCTTCGAAATCCAGATCTACCTCTGCCCCTTGCCCGCGTCAAATCACAAGATTCGCCAAGACCGGGTTCTGGCCCCCCGTCCGTCCCTGTCACACACGTCTCCCCGAAAGTGGTCGCCGGTGCAGCCATGGACAACGGCCGCAGGGGCCAAGCCATCGAACACTTCTTCCAGTCTCCGGACCATCCCACACGCATCTTCTTTCCCAAAGGCTCCTATCCCAAGGGGCCGGGGCTCAGGGTGGATTGATCCCCTCACTTCCCCAGGGACAACTCCACCCGCATGCCGGATTGCTCGTCTTCGCCCTGGGCCGTTTTCGAAGAAGTGACAAAGACCCGATCTGCTGCGATGTTCCCTTTTTCCAGGAGGTACTGTTGCACCCCCCGTGCACGGCGGTTGGCCAGATCAAGCAGATCATCTTCTTTGACCGAGATCTCCTGACGGACCACCCCCTCCATCTCCTCGGGACTCGGCCGGACCACCTTACCGAATTTGCGGGGCTTTTCGCCCGGCGTGGCCTTGTAGGCCTCAAACAGCCAGGTGGCGTATTCGTCGGGAGCGATAGTGACCGCTTCCACGCCGGGGACCACGTCCTTGTCGGCGTCGTACTTCTGCACCTTGAGCATGCGCATGAAGGCCTTGTTTTCAAGGGCTGAACGGTCCTTTACCGGGTCGACCAGACCGGCAACAAAGACCCGAAGGCCGGGCCGCTTGGTCAAAGCCGTGACCACGGTGTCCAGCTTTTTTCCGCTCTCGGGTTCGATCAGGGCCTGGCCGGGCGCATAGGCCAGATGACTCAGGTCAGGGCCGCCACCGAACATGGACCCGATCAGGGCGAACGGGGCTGTGGCTATCTTGGAAAAGATGCCGACAATCGCCTTGAAAATCACCCCGCCCAGACGGAAATTGGGATCATCCAGCCGCCCCTGCACGGGAACGTCCAGGGTAAGATCCCCGTCACCGTCCTGGAGCAGGGCCAGACCGAGCTTGATGGGTACACTCACGGCATCGGGCGATTCCACCTTGTCCCCCAGTTCGAACTGCTGGATAAAAAACGTATTGGTGGCATCGAGAACATACTCCTCGGTACGGAATTTCCCGTTCCAGTTCAGCTTCCCGTGCAGGACGGGATAGGCAAGCGACCTGAGAGTGTAGGGAGTCAGGCTGGTCATGTCCAAGTGAGAGAGATTAAAGACCAGACTCGAAGCAACAGGACGGCGCAACGGGCTGATGTCCCCGGCCAGTGAAATAGGGGCATGGTCGTTCAGGGTGGCGTTCAGGTTCAGTTCGGCCCGTTTGGAAGGATCCAAGGACACCCGGCGAAGATCGAGATGGATCCTGCCAAGATCGGCGGAAAAATCCGGCGACAGGGAATGGTCGTAAAAGCCCACATTACCCTGAACAATCTGGACCCTGCCGATGTCGATATCCCTGAAAAAATAGGGATGCTTTTCCGTGTCTGTTCCGGTTGCATTGTTGGGCGCAGTGGCGGGCGATTTTGCGGTTGCACCGGCGGAAGAGGCATTCTCTTCCTTGTCGCCGCCGGCACCCAGGGCCCGGGCCAGATTGAGCACCCCCTGCTCGTCCTTGGCCAGGACCATGTCGGGACCGGTCAAAACAATACCGTCCATCTTCAAAACCCGAGGATCAAGCCCCAGGTCGATCCCTTCCAGAGCAAGGGAGGTAAACCCGGCAAGCTTCTTCTTGTTCCCGGGTTCATTGAGTAGAAAATCGGCTATGCGGACATCGCCAGAGACCCTGCCGGCAATCTCCTTTTGCGCTGTAAGGTCCCAGTTCCCGGAAATATCCAGAAAGCCAGCGGCAACATCGATCCCCAACGGATCGGGAAGGTAAGGATTCAAAGGGGTCAGCCCGAGTCCGGCAACATCCAGTCGCCCCGTGGTGAGCCGGGTCTCGGGAATCATCTTCCCCCTGGCCCGGATCTTACCGCTGTCGTTAACCACAGCGGTAAGGCTAAAATCCACAGCCCGCGCAAGATCAGAACCCACGTTGTCAAGATCGATATCCAGGCCACCGATCCTGTTCACTGCTCTCTGCCTGGCCGCATAGTCGGTGAAACCGGCCTGTCCATCCACGCACCTGACATGATCAATCCCAACCATCCAGGGTTTGGACTGCCCAACAGAACTATTCGGACCATCGGCCACCGGTGTTCCGTCCTTGCCCGTGTCGGAAAACAGGGAGACCAGATCGATATTCCCCTTCTTGTCGCGCTCCACCGACACGAACGGGGCCTCCAGGGTAGCATTGGCGAATGCGATGCGGCGCGCGGTCATATCGATATTTCCCTGACCAAGGGCGAGGGTGTCGAGTCCGATACATGGCTTCTGGTCACCGGGCTTGCGCAGCTTCATTCCGGTAAGGCTGAGAGCCAGATCGTTCAGACGCACATCCGTTGCATTGCCGGTTGCGATCTCAAATCCGGAAACGGCCCCGAGACCGCCCTGGTACAACTCCAGAGGCAGATACGCGGCATAGTACGGGGTGTACGTGGGTATGGTCGCGTTGGTCAGCCGGCATGTACCGTTACACCCAAACGGGGTCAGCACTACGTCTGCCTTGAGGGCCAGGGTCTCTCCATGACTCGTGCCCATATCCACCCGCACGTTGGAAACGGCCCCGGCCCTGGTATCAAGGTTCTTGATCTCGATATTCAAGGGGGAAATAGCCGTTTCAAATCCTTGATCCACAACCGTGTCCCTGCATTCCACCCGGCCGTTTTCCACCAGGATGGATGCGGCCGTGACCAGCATGGGGGGGGCGGCCGTTGCATTGGAACCATTCCCCCGGGCTGCCGTGTCACCGCTCATTCCACGGATATACCTGTTCCAATTGATCGCGTCCCCGTCCTCACGGATGATCGACCCAAAAGGAGCTTTGATCCGGATACTCGAAAACGCGATTTCCCGACGCACAAGACTGAAACGCTCCAGCTCGGCCACCATTTTTTTGCAGGCCAGAACGGTTCCATCCTGCCGATGGTCCACCATGGCGTCATCTAGCTGGAACCGTCCGGCGAGAAACAGGTTCAGGGGATGATCGCCCGTATCCGACTCCTCGACAACCAGGGAGGCATTGGAGGTCACCCGCCCGGAAACAAGGGTCAGATGGGGCCCCAGGGGGACGTACTTCCGGAAAGGGGTCAGGTCGAGGCCGGCCTCGGTCAGATCGAATTCCGTGCGTCTGGGGGATGAGAAGGGGATAGACGACCCTTGGATCTCAAACGGGGTCTTGTTGAGGCGGAAGGCAAGGCGGGGAAGAATTTTGGTACCCAGATCTTTCTGGTGGGTGGAAAAATAGGGGACGGCCAATCCGATCCTATCGATCACATGGGTCACGTCCCTGGGATCATCCTGCACACGCAGGGTACCGTTCGTGCAGGCAAAATCTTCAATGA
This sequence comes from Desulfoplanes sp., assembly GCF_054921335.1. Classification (NCBI taxonomy): domain Bacteria; kingdom Pseudomonadati; phylum Thermodesulfobacteriota; class Desulfovibrionia; order Desulfovibrionales; family Desulfoplanaceae; genus Desulfoplanes; species Desulfoplanes sp. The sequence continues at coordinate 12,781 of NZ_JBUDSQ010000037.1, forward strand.
TCACAGGAAAAAGCCGGGTCCCATCCGATTGTTCCGCGGGTTTAGGCCCCTCTTTTCCACCACTGACAAACATATCCGTCAAATTTGTCTGTCCCGATGCATCCAGAACATGGATGGACACTACGGGGGTCCTAATGAAAACCCGTTTGAGTACCAGCGCACCGCGGACGACCGACGAAGACTGCACATCCACATCCAGACCATCCAGGGAAAGGTCCACGGTGCTGTTGTCGGCTCCATAAACAGCAACCCCTTGAACCTGCGCCTGCAGGGTCAAGGGGTTGAAGCGTATCGTATCGATGACCACCCGCCGGGACAATGCTTGGCCCAGCTTATCAGTCAACACTGACTTGGCGATAGGCGGCAGGGCCAAAAATCCCAAAACGGTATACAGGACAAACAGGGTGGTCAGGATAACAAAAGTTTTCAGCGTCCAGTGAAAGCCTTTCCAGGTGGTGAGAATCATGCCCATGGTTTCCTCCTCCTGCTTATGCCTACCGATTACCGCATTCGGTTACGCAATCCACAACCAATCCCTACAACGCATTCCCCCGTAGTGACACGGCGCGCCGTGCCCCTACCCGATCATTTTCAAACAGGCATCCTTGATCCCCTGTTTGCCGATGCCCACGATCCGGCGCAACTCCTTCTGGGTCCCGTGCTCCACGAATCGATCAGGAATACCGAGGCGTTTGATCTTTTGGCCGGAAAGCACTCCGTTGTCCGTCCAACATTCCAGCACAGCGGAGCTCATGCCGCCGGCAAGAGCCCCCTCCTCGACCAGAACAAATGATGGAAACCGGCCCGCCAATTCCAACAGATCCCTTTCAGGCAGCGGTTTGACAAAACGGAGATTATACAGGGCCAGAGAACAATCCCGCTCCTCTTCGATCTCCCTGATTGCCTCGCGGGCCGGATGCACCCTGCTCCCGACGGCGATGACGCAGCATGTTTTCCCATCCTTGATCAGCTCCCCCCGGCCCAAAGAGATTGGGGAGGGATTGGTGTCCGGCACCGAGCCGATGCCCACTCCACGAGGATAACGCAGAGCCACGGGTCCTGGATGGGCAATGGCCGTTTGCATGAGGGCCGCCAATTCCCCCTCGTCCTTGGGGGCCATTACGGCAATATTTGGCACATGGCGGAGAAACGAAAAATCGAAAGCCCCGTGGTGGGTGGCCCCGTCCTCGCCGACCAGTCCTCCCCGGTCGAGACACAGGGTCACATTCAGATTCTGGAGACAAACATCGTGGACCACCTGATCATAGGCCCGCTGCAAAAAGGTCGAATAAATGGCCACCACCGGTTTGTATCCCTGGGCGGCCAGACCGGCGGCAAAGGTGACCGCATGCTGTTCGCAGATGCCCACATCGAAAAATCTGTCCGGAAACTGCTCGGCAAAACGATTCAGCCCGGTCCCTTCGGGCATGGCGGCAGTAATGGCCACGATCTTGTCGTCCTTTTCAGCCAACCCACACAGGGTCTTGCCGAAAATTTCAGTATATGATGGTAGGGAGCAGGCCGCGAATTTCTTGGCCTCACCGGTTTCCGGTTCGAAACAGCCGACCCCGTGAAAATAGGTGGGATTCTTTTCCGCAGGCTCGTACCCCTTGCCCTTCTTGGTCAACACGTGGACCAGAATGGGCCCTTCGAGCTGCTTGACCCGGTCGAAAACCGAAACCAGCTCACGGATGTCGTGCCCATCGATAGGCCCAACATAGGTAAAGTCAAAGGCCTCGAAGAGCATGCCCGGAGTGAAGAATCCCTTGAAGGAATCCTCTCCCCGCTTGAGATACCCCACGAGATCCGTCCCGATCTTGGGGATCTGGTTGATCCAGGCCTCGGTCTCTTTCTTCAATCGCATGACCCACCGTGAAGCGAACCGCTTGCTCATGAAGGAGGAAAGCGCTCCCACATTCTTGGAGATGGACATTTCATTATCGTTTAAGACAACGATGAAATTCTTGTCCAGTCCTCCCGCCTGGTTGAGCCCCTCATAGGCCAACCCCGCGGTCATGGAACCATCACCGATGATCGAGACCACATGATGGCGCAAGCGGTCCAGATCCCTGGCCACGGCCATGCCCAGCCCGGCGGATATGGACGTACTCGAATGGCCGACCCCGAAATAGTCGTACGGGCTCTCATCCCGTCTCGGGAATCCACTGATCCCCCCGTGCTGCCGCAGGGTATGGAAACGGTCCAGCCGTCCGGTCAGCAATTTATGGGCATAGGCCTGGTGTCCCACATCCCAGATCAGTCTATCCCGTCCGGCATTGAATGATTTGAGCAGGGCCAGGCTGAGTTCGACAACCCCCAGGGACGGCGCGAGATGGCCCCCTGTGGAGGAGACCGTATGGATGATGCGGTCACGCAATTCGGTGGCCAGAGATGTCAAATCTTCATACCCCAGGTACTGGATATCTTCGGGTGACCCAAGTGAAGCGAGCCCTTTGGACAGAGAAACGTTCGGTTGGTTGGTAGTCTTCATGCCAATTTCTTTCTCACGTGGATGGTTAATACTCTTTAGCATATTCTGGCCAGGACATACTCGGCCAGGCCGACAAGAAAATCCCTATGCGGCCCCTGGAAAGGATCCAGCACGCTGCATGCCTTTCCAACCTGCGTGCGAGCAAGTTCCATACTCGCTTCTATACCCAGTATACGGGGATAGGTATTTTTGTCGGCCCCCTGATCGCTGCCCACGGGTTTGCCCAGATCCTGTTCGTTGCCGATCACATCAAGGACATCATCCACAACCTGAAAGGCCAACCCCAGATGCTCCCCGAACCGACGGACCTGTTCTTGCTCAGCGGTCGATCCGCCGCCAAGAACAATCCCGCATTCACAGGACGCACGGATCAGGGCCCCTGTTTTCATGGCGTGCATGGCCCGCAGAGTGTCCACACCGAGATCACATCGCCCGGTATACTCCATGTCCAAAACCTGGCCGCCGACCATGCCCCGGCTTCCGGCCGCATGGGCCATGCCCCGCATGGCGGGAACGAGCCGATCCGTAGCGACCTTGCTCTGGAGCATCAAATAAAAGGCCTCGCAGTGCAGACCATCACCGGCCAGGATGGCCATGGCCTCGCCAAAACGTTTGTGGCTCGAAGGTTTGCCCCTTCTGAGATCATCGTCGTCCATGGCCGGCAAATCGTCATGGATCAGGGAATAGGTATGGATGCATTCGATCCCTGCGGCAAAGGGGAGAACATTATCAAAGGCCTCTCCCACGAGAGCGGCAGTAGTCAGACACAGAACCGGCCGGAGTCGCTTACCTCCGGCGAGCAAACTGTATTCCATGACCTCGGTCAGACCGGCAGGGATTGCAGGACCATCCAGACAGGCCGCAAGAAACGTCTCTACCCGCCGTCCACGCCGTGCAAGCTCGTGTTTAATCCCGGGGATCGCTGCCATCATCTTCCCCCTGGTCTTTGAAATCCTTCCACATACCTTCGGAAAGGACCAGTACCTCCTTTTTGGCCCGCTCAAGCTCCGTGCGACATTCCCGGGCCAGTGCAACCCCCTGCTTGAAGAGGTCCACCCCTTTCTCCAAGGCGGGGTCACCGGTTTCCAGCTTGGCCACGATGGCCTGCAACGCCGTCAATTTTTTCTCAAAAGAATCCTGACTCTTTTCCATGACCCGATCCTGATTACAATACGGTGGTCAACCAGGGATAACGGATGCTCACTAGGCCCACGGAGCTATCGGTCACTCGATACCCCAACGGTCCATGATCCTTTCCCAACCACCCCAAACCTACAACGCACAACCGAACCTATTCCCCGAACAGCGGCATGGGATCCACGGGTTCACCGAGAAGATAGAAACCAAAATGCAGATGCGGCCCCGTGGCCCGGCCCGTCTTGCCCATCCTACCGATGACCTCGCCCTTGGTGACCACCCGGCCTTGCTCCACATTGGTCCCAGACAGATGGAAGTACATGCTCATGACCCCCTGACCGTGGTCGACATACACGGACCGGCCGGAAAAATAGTGATCGGCCACCAGATCCACAACCCCATCGGCACAAGCCTTGACAGGTACCCCCATCCCCCCGCGGAAATCGACCCCCCGGTGGGGCGACCGGGGCTGGTCGTTGATAAACCGGCGCAAACCAAAGGCCGAAGACACCGCGCCCGGCACCGGACGGGTCAGGGGGAGGGACCAGAACCTGCCCTGGCTGCGGTGGTCCAGAACCCCGGTGACCACTTCCTTTTCCTTGTAATATCTCGAAAGATCCTTTTGGGACAGATTGACCATCTTCTTGGGCAGGGTCAGCCGCTGGACCGGATATTCCTTGTCCTCCACATCCACGGCCCGCTGCACGGTTCGCTTCTGGCCATTGCGCATATACGTCAGACGCAGAAGTTTCGGACCGGCTTTGCGCTCCACCCCCACGCCGAGCAACACCTCGGTTACATCGTCACCCGGGCCCACGGCAAGATCCAGGGTCTTGCCCAACCACTCTATTCGGTAATCGGAACCGCCCGGGAGGGGATTGAACCGGCAGAGAAACCCCTGGCCTCTGAACACAGAAGAAGGGGCCGTCAGACGGACACTGTCCTGTGTATCCGCGGCAAAGGTTCCGGATGCGGCATACCCCAAAAATATTGGCAACAGCAGTAGAGCAACCATTTGTAAACGCATCAATCCTACCTCGTAATGTCGTTTCGCGCGACCGCAAACTATCCTTTGTGGGCCAATTCAAGGCAAACATCAAGGGAAGAAGGCCCGGAAATCATGACTCGCCCACTGCGGGACCAACAGGCCATTCATATCTCCGGATCGGATCCCGGATCGACCACCCGGGCCATGACCCTGCCCCGCGCGGGCAGAATCTCGATACGTTCTTCCGGAGAGACTTCAGCCCCGTCACGCAAAAAGGTTCCGTCCTGCTTTTTGACCAGACTGTATCCCCGTTCAAGGGGTGCATGGGGATCCAGGGCCACCAATCCGGTCTGTAAAACCTCTGTCTGCGCAATCTTGCGCTCGACAAATCCGTGGCCCCGGTCTGCAAGCCTATCCACTGAGGCGACCAGAGAATTTTCGTGCATTCTCCAGAAGCCCGGCCCAAGGGTAGTGCCCAGGCGTGTCGCCCCTCGGTCAAGCCGGTCGGTCTTACAGGAGATCCACTGCACGCCCGCCCGGCCGAGGGAGTGGGCCGCATTGTTCAGCCGCTCCATGAGCCGGTCGATCCGTGCCTGGGGACTGAGCCAGTCGAGACCTTGTTCCGCATGGGAGAGCCGCGCCCCATTCCCGGCCATTAGTTGTTCAATGGCCCGGACAAGTCGGGTTCCGGCCTCATCCACAGCTTGCACCATGGATTCCCGTTCCTGCCAGATCACCTGGGCCGCATGCGTCGGCGTTGCCGCACGCACATCGGCCACCAGATCGGCAATGGTCGTGTCCACCTCGTGCCCCACCCCGCTGACCACGGGAATGGGACTGGAAAAAATAGCCCTTGCCACGGACTCGGCATTGAACCCCCACAGATCTTCGATGGAACCACCGCCCCGAATAAGCACGAGGGTATCGGCCCACCCGTCGATAAAGGCCCGGTCCATGGCACGTATTATGGATTCCGGGGCCCCGTCCCCCTGCACCAGGGATGGGTAGATACGGATCTGCCCACCCAACCCGCGGCTTTGGGCAATCTTTAAAAAATCCCGAATGGCCGCCCCATGGGGGGCGGTGACAACGGCCACACGACGGGGATGGGTTGGAAGAGACCGTTTCCGTCCGGGGTCGAAGTATCCCTGTCCAGCCAGCTTTTGTTTGAGCGCCCCAAAGGCCAGATAGAGATCACCCACCCCCTGTTCTTGGACCAATTCGGCCACGAGCTGATAGGTTCCCCTGGGGGCGTAGACATTCATACGCCCGGCAACCAGGATTTCCATGCCCTCTTCAAGGACGAATCCCCGGCCCGAAAGGACCTCCCCCGTCAGGGGATCGACCCGCTCCCCACCGGACCCGGCCATGCACAGCTGGTTGGACTTGAACCAGACAACGGCCAGTGAGGCGTTGTGGTCCTTGAGGGAAAAATAGATATGCCCGGACCCGGGCCGGGCGACGTTGGTCACCTGCCCGCGGACCCAGACAAAAGGGAATTCCGCCTGAAGGGTATTGGCAACCGCTTCGGTGATTTCGGTAACGGTAAAAATCCGCGCCACGGCATCTCCTTGCACGCTTGGAGGTTTGGGGATGCGAAACCGCCCGGACACTGAACAGGGCAGAGATCCGGGCGTTCTGGTTTTTGGGGCTACGGGTGCGTCATGCCGTGTTTATCACAAAGATGACCACATAAAACATGTATACCCCCCTGGGAACGCCGAGCGTCTGCTCGGCAATGCGTCGACGAACCGGCAAAAACCAGGAGCAGATGGTATATACAAACACTATGACGATATCCCCCTAGGCATTGCCCGAAAAGCCGAGCAGACGCTCGGCGTTCCCAGGAAGAAACACGGCCTGATGCCGGGGTGTCGTGTGCATGGTAGCAGTGTCATCGATGGGTTAGCACAGATACTTACAGCCCCCAAGACGCATACACGTCCTTGCGCCAAGAGTTAAACGCTCCGGCAAATCCATCCAGGGAGAGTTCGATCTTTTCCCCGGTCTTGCGGTTCTTGGCCTCGATGACCCCGTTTTTGAGCCCCTTCTTGCCCAGAACGATCTGCATGGGTGCGCCCATGAGATCAGCGTCCTTGAACTTCACCCCCGGACGCTCCTTGCGATCGTCCAGCAGAACCTCGATCCCCATGCCTTCCAGAATATCGTGCAGTTCAACGGCTTTTTCCTTGAGTTCATCGTCCTTGGCCCCGGTCAGGGCGAGCAAGGAGACTTCAAAAGGAGCGATGGACGGTGGGAACATCATCCCGTTGTCGTCATGGTTCTGCTCGATGGCCGCGGCAACCACCCGGCTGACGCCGATGCCGTAGCAGCCCATGATCATGGTTTTTTCCTTGCCGTTCTCGTCTAAAAAACATGCGTTCATGGCTTCGCTGTACTTAGTGCCCAGTTTGAACACGTGTCCGGCCTCGATGCCCCGGGGCATGGTTATGGGGGCTCCGCATCTGGGACAGACGTCCTGATCGGTGATCTGGCGCAGATCGGCGTAACCTGTCAGCTTGACGTCCCGAGAGATGTCCACGTGCATGACGTGGGTATCCGCCTTGTTCGCCCCGGCAACCCAGTCCGTAGCCGCCTGGATCTCGAAGTCCGCGTAAATCTTCCCCACGTTCAGGCCGACAGGTCCGGCAAATCCGACAGGCGCGCCGGTCCATGCCCCGACCTGTTCGGGCGTGGCCATCTCGCAAACGTCACCGCCGACCAGGGCCTTTAATTTGCAATCGTTGACCTCGTGATCACCGCGCACGAGCACGGCAACGGATTCCCCGTCAACATCAAAAAGCAGGGTTTTCAAAATCCGCTGCGGCTCGACGCCAAGAAATTCAGCCACCTCTTCCACGGTATGCTTGCCCGGAGTGGCCTTCTCGACGATCTCCTCACCGCAGGCGGAACAAACGCCCCCGGCAGCGCAGGTGACTTCGGCCTTTTCCAGATTGGCCGCATAGTCACAGCCCGAACATACGGCAATGGTGTCTTCCCCGGTCTCGGCCAGAACCATGAACTCATGGGAATAGCTCCCTCCGATGGCCCCGGTATCCGCCTCCACCGGCCTAAATTCCAATCCGATGCGCGAAAAGATGGCCACATAGGCATCGTACATTTTTTTATAACTTTCGTTGGCCCCGTCTTCGTCCACGTCAAAGGAGTATCCGTCCTTCATGACGAATTCCCGGCCACGCATGAGCCCGAACCGGGGCCGGATCTCGTCCCTAAACTTGGTCTGGACCTGATAGAGGTTGAGGGGCAGCTGCTTGTAGGACCGGACCTCGCCGCGGATCAGATCCGTGACCACTTCCTCGTGCGTGGGGCCCAGGCAATAATCACGACCATGCCGGTCCTTGATACGCAGAAGTTCCTTGCCGTAGAAATCCCACCGTCCGGATTCCTGCCAGAGGTCGGCAGGCTGCACCATGGGCATGCGGATTTCCAATGCCCCGGCCTTGTCCATCTCTTCGCGAACAATCCTGCCCACCTTGTTCAACGCCCGAAGCCCCAAAGGCAGATAGGTGTACATCCCCGAGGTCAGTTTGCGGATCATGCCGGCCCGCAAGAGCAATTTGTGGCTGATAACCTCGGCCTCGGCCGGATCTTCCTTGAGTGTGGGAACATAATATTTGCTGAAATGCATGGGTGGTCTCCTTTATATAAATTTTTTTGAATGTAAAAGAGTTACGAAATTTAATAGATTACAAACAGTGTGCACCTGTTCTTCCAAGTTTTTTGATGACGGAATTGCGGAAGCCCCCGTATTCCACGGACCCTTTTTCCGCGCGTTCCAGCATGCCCAGAGAGGTCTCGAGGGGTTTGACGCTTCGTTCCAGGTGGTCACATCGGATGGTCATGATTGGTCGCGTTGTTTTGATTGCAACGAGTTGGATCTATGCCACAATTTTTGTTTGTTCGCGCCCCACGGGGATCGGTCAAACGGGCAATTTGTGGATTGCCCCTACAGGTCCGACATGGTGGTAGTGTATTGGATATAAAAATCCGTGGTCCCGGGAACGCCGGGACAATACATCACGCGCTCGGTGATTGCGTTCTCTCGTCCAAAAATTTCTCCAATTCCTGCAGAAATCCAGGAATCAGGTTGGCCTCGCCTTTGACCTTGCGGACAACCTCGCCCTTGCGGAAGATGATGCCGCAATCGCGGCCGCCGGCTATGCCGATGTCGGCTTCCTTGGCCTCGCCGGGGCCGTTGACCACGCAGCCCATGACGGCCACGGTGAAGACTTCTGTGACATGGGCAAGGCGCTTTTCCACGGCGGTTGCCAGACCGATGAGGTCCACCTCGGTTCTGCCGCAGGTGGGGCAGGAGACGATCTCCGGACCACGCTGCCTGAGTCCCAGGGAACGCAATATTTCCCAGGCCACGAGCATTTCGTCCACCGGATCCCCGGTCAGGGAGACGCGCAGGGTGTCGCCGATGCCCTGGGCCAGGAGAATGCCCAGACCGACCCCGGATTTCACGGCACCACGCAGAGGGGTTCCCGCCTCGGTCACGCCGATGTGCAGTGGATAATCCACCTTCTCGCTCATGAGCCGGTAGGCATCGATGGTCGAAAGAACCGATGAGGACTTGAGAGAGATCTTGGTCTGATAAAATCCACGATCCTCGAGGAGGCGGACATGGTTCATGGCCGATTCCACCATGGCCCCGGGCGTGGGCCCGCCGAACCGTTCCAGAAGGTCTTTTTCCACGGACCCGCTGTTGACCCCGATCCTGATGGGCACAGCATTGGCCTTGGCCGCGTCCACGACCAGATCCACATGGTCCTTTCCCCCGATGTTCCCGGGATTGATACGCAAACCGTCCACGCCGGCCTCCATGGACAGGATGGCCAGGCGATGGTCGAAATGGATGTCCGCGACAAGGGGAACATCGGTCTGCTCCTTGATGGTACGCAGACACGAGGCCGCCTCTGCATCGAGCACGGCCAACCGAACGATTTCGCATCCGGCCCGGGCCAGGGCATGGACCTGGTCCAATGTGGCCTGAACATCCCGGGTGTCCGTGTTGGTCATGCTCTGGACACGGACGGGATTGTCCCCGCCGATACCTACGTTACCCACGGAAAGGGTTCGGGTCGGTTTTCTGGAGATATGCATGGTGACGTCCTTTACGCCTGATTGTTGATCCAGGGCCGGAAAAACCCTGTGTGACCCAACTCTGCTAATGGATTTACCCCCTCCTGTACAGACCGCCACTCCGGGGCTGATCCGGAAAACCCAAGATTTTTTCTTGACGGCCACTCTGGTTCTGCTCCAAAAGAATACGTTTCAGCCACCGCATACACGCACACCCGTTCCGAACTTCCCCATCCCTTCCTTTTCACCTGTTCGGTCAGGACCTCGGGTTCCATCATTGTCACCAAAAATAATGATGTCGGTCACGGGTCGTCCCCTATAAGGAGCATCCATCCATGTCATTGAGCATCGGCATCGTCGGCCTTCCCAACGTGGGCAAGTCGACCATATTCAACGCATTGACCAGGGCCCAGAACGCGGAAAGCGCCAACTACCCCTTTTGCACCATCGAACCGAACAAGGCCGTGGTCCCGGTTCCCGACGAACGTCTTCAGGCTCTGGCCACATTGGTCAACCCGGAAAAGATCGTCCACGCCACCGTCGATTTCATCGACATCGCCGGTCTGGTGGCCGGGGCGAGCAAGGGAGAGGGGCTGGGAAACAAATTTCTGGCCAACATCAAAGAAACCCAGGCCATCCTCCACGTTGTCCGCTGTTTTGAAAACGACGACATCGTCCATGTGGACGGTTCCATCGACCCCATCCGGGACATCGAGATCATTGAAACCGAACTGATCATGTCCGACCTGCAGACCGTGGAAAACCGCATCTCCCGGCTGGAAAAACAGGTCAAGGGAGACAAGAAACTCGCCCCGATCCTGGCCATGTGCAAAAAACTCGAGGAGCACCTCACAACCGGCAAACCGGCCTCGGGATTCCCGGACAAAAACGAGGAAGCCATCAGTGACCATTTCAGGGAACTGGGCCTCATCTCGGCCAAGCCCATCATCTACGGCATGAATGTGGACGAGGACGGAATCATGGAAGACAACGACCATGTGACCCGTGTCCGCGAACTGGCCGACCAGCGCGGCTGCGCCTGCATCAAGGTCTCGGCCAAGATGGAAGAGGAACTCGCCGGTCTGGACGAGGAAGAACGCACGGAGTTCCTGGACTCCTACGGGGTGACCGAAAGCGGCCTGGAGCAGGTCATCCACACCGGCTACGCCACTCTGGGCCTGATCAGCTATTTCACGGCCGGCCCTAAGGAAGCCAAGGCCTGGACCATCCGCAAAGGCTGGAAAGCCCCCCAGGCGGCAGGCGTCATCCACACGGATTTCGAACGAGGTTTCATCCGGGCCGAAATCATCACCTACAACGATTACGTTGCCAACGGCTCCGAAGCCGCCTGCCGGTCAAAAGGCGTTCTCCGTGTCGAAGGAAAAGAATACATCGTCAAAGATGGGGATGTCGTTCATTTTCTCTTCAATGTGTAACCCCCAAACCCGTATCCCGTAGGGGCAGGCCCCCGTGCCTGCCCCTACAGCCGAATTTCGAATGTAAAATGCAGAACGCAGAATCCCCGATTTCGAATCCCGAATCCCCAACCGCCTAAAACCTAAAACATAAAACCTAAAACCAAAAAAAACCATGCCCCAACGCGGACCCCACATCTCTCTGGCCCCGGAACGACTGGTCAAACGTGTCCTCGGCATCCCTCTTGAAGAATTCCAGACCTGGCCGGAATATTTGCAGGAACTGGCCCTGTCCCTTGCCGAGGAATTGTTCATGATCCGGTACAATCCCTTTATCCCGGCGGAAAACGTCCATGCCAGCGTCATGGATCGGCTCAAGCGGGAAAAAGGTGCCCTCTCTCCCGAGTATTTCCATGACCTGTCCTCATGCCTGGAAGGCTATTGGGACCGGTTCGATCAGGACCGCAGATTCACGGCCAAGCTGCTCAAGCGGATGGGTTCCATCCTGCCCAAGGATCAGATTTCCACTTCCCCGCACACCCTGGTGGAATGTTCCACCGACGCCACGGACCTACGCATGGAGCTCCCAGCCATGGTCGTGTTCCCCGAAACCACGGAGCAGATCCAAAAAATCGTCCGCATGGCCAACGAGCTCGGGTTCGCCATCGTGCCCCGGGGCGGAGGTTCCGGGTTGACCGGGGGTGCCGTGCCCGCCAAATGGCGCACCGTGGTTCTGAGCATGACCCGGTTCAACAAGATCCTTTCCGTGGACAAGGAAACACGACGCATCTGCGTCCAGGCCGGGGTTCTGACCCTGAACGCGGGCCAGGAAGCGGCCAGACACGGCATGCTCTTTACCGTGGACCCGGCGTCCAAGGCGGCCTCTTCCCTGGGGGGCAATGTCTCGGAAAACGCCGGTGGCCCCTTTGCCTTTGAGTACGGCACGACCATCGACAACGTGGCAAGCTACACCATGGTCGTCCCATCGGGTGAACGGGTAGAGGTCCGTCGCAAGAACCATCCCGGACACAAAATTTTTCCCCATGAAACCGCAATATTTGAAATTCTGGACGAGCACGGGGACATCAAGGAGACCATCACCCTGCGCGGGGACAAGATCCGGGCAGCCGGGCTGGGCAAGGACGTGACCAACAAATACCTGGGCGGTCTTCCCGGCATCCAGAAAGAAGGGGTCGACGGAATCATCACCGAGGCGTGTTTCACCCTGCATCCCCAGCAGGACCATTTTCGGGTTTTGTGCCTGGAATTCTTCGGGTCCTCCATGCGCAACGCCTCCCTGGTCATCCAGAGCGTTGTGGGCCTTCGCGACACCATCAGAAAGGAAGGGGACAAGGTCAAAATCTCGGCCATGGAGGAGTTCGGCACCAAATACGTCCAGGCCATCGACTACCGGAAGAAATCGTCCAAGTTCGAGGGCGCCCCCATCTCGGTTCTGATCATCCAGCTGGATTCCGACGACAAAGAGGCGTTGGACAAGGCCATGAAGGAGATTGTGAACATCACCGATCCCTTTGCCAACGTGGACATCTTTGTCGCCGAAGACGAAAAGGAAGCCGAACGGTTCTGGCACGACCGGCACCAGTTAAGCGCCATCTCCAAGCGGACCAGCGGATTCAAGATCAACGAAGACGTGGTCCTACCTCTGGAAGTCATCCCCGAATTTTCCGACTACATCGAAGCCATCAACCTCCACTACCTGGCCCGGGCCTACCGCAAGGCATTGCAGCAGGTAACCGGTCTGGACGGGGTCGAGGTGGACGACGGATTCATCCAGATGGAGCTCGGGGTGACCACGGACATCCTCAAGGAGAAGACAACCACCGCAGATATCTCCGAACAGGAGCTGGAACTCCAGGTCTTCTATTTTTTCCAACACCTAAAGAACAAGTACGTCCAGATCCAGGATAGGCTGGACAAGATCTTCGAGGACATGACCGGAACCCGGATCATCGTGGCCAACCACATGCACGCGGGGGACGGCAACTGTCACGTCAACCTGCCGGTCAACTCCAATGACCCTGAAATGCTCCACCTGGCCGAAGAAGCCGTGGTCAAGGTGACCCGCAAGGTTCTGGAACTCGGCGGCGTGGTCTCCGGCGAACACGGCATCGGGATCACCAAGATTCCCTTTCTTCAGGAAGAAAAAATCGCCGCCCTCAAGGGGTACAAACGCAAGGTCGACCCGAACAATGTCTTCAATCCCGGCAAACTGACCCAGCGCGAGCTGGTGGTCCTGCCCTACACCTTTTCCTTCAACCGGCTGATCAAGGACATCAACAAGACGGCCATTCCGGGCAAGGACCGGCTGATCAATCTGCTGGCCAATATCCAGACCTGCACCCGGTGCGGCAAGTGCAAGCAGGTCTGCCCCATGTTCCAGCCCGACAAAGGACTCCTCTTCCACCCCAGGAACAAGAACATCGCCCTGGGTGCCCTTATCGAGGCCATCTACTATTCCCAGCTGCACACGGGCGAGCCGGACAAAAAACTCCTTGATCAGCTCAGGCAGATCATGGACCATTGCACGGCCTGCGGCAAATGCACGGCGGTCTGCCCGGTCAAGATCCACACCAGCGACGTGACCCTGCACATGCGGGCCTATCTGGACGAAAAGGGGGCGGGCGGCCACCCCGTAAAGGCGCAAGTCCTCAAGTTTTTGAGCAAGAATCCCCAGAAGGTGCTTCCCGTGGCAGCCCGGGCGGCCAGCGTGGGACAATCCATCCAGAACAAGGTGGTCGAACGGATCCCGGAAACCTGGAAGCACCGTATGTCCAGCCCCATGTTCACGGGCAAGGGACCGGAACTGGATTTCACCAATCTCACCAGGAAGATGGGGCTCAAAAAAGGCACTGTCTTCCTGCCGGAGACACCTTTCCAGGACCCCTGCGAGACCGTATTCTATTTCCCAGGATGCGGAGCGGGCCTTTTCTACCCGTCCATTGCCCTGGCCGGAACCTACCTCCTTCTCAAAACGGGCGTGGGTGTGGCCCTGCCGCCGGTGCACCTTTGCTGCGGCTATCCCCTGCTGGCGGCCGGGCACAAGGAAGAGTACCAGCAGATGGGCCGAGAGAACCGGGAGATCATCCAAAGGGCCATGACCCGCCTGGGTGACATGGGCCATAGATGCACCTCTTTTCTGACCTCCTGCGGCACCTGCCGGGAAGGAACCGCCGGGTACCGGCTGCGTCCCGGGGAGGGCAAAGAGACCGACCATCTGGACGTGGTCCAGTTTATCATGGAGCGGTTGCAATCCCCCCCCACGGACCAGGAGGAGTGCGGGCTCGTCTACCATGCGGCCTGCCATCCCGAATGGACGGGCATGGACCCGGCCAAGGCCGGTTCCATCTATGCCAGGGCATTGGAAACCCAATCCGGATGCTCGGTACGCATGAGCCCGGGGTGCTGCGGCGAGTCCGGCATGGGCGCCATGACCTCGCCCGCCATCTACAACAAGATCCGCTCCAAAAAACAGCAGCAGCTGAACAAGGACCTCAAGGGATATCCCGAAAACGGCCCGGTCATCGTGGGCTGCCCGTCGTGTAAAATCGGCATCAAGCGGTCTCTCATCCAGATGAACCGGGAGAACGAGGTGCTGCATACACTGGAATATCTGGCAGAACGCCACGGGGGGAAAGATTGGAAAAAGGAATTTCTCAAGACCCTGAACAAGGCCAAGGTTGCGGGCGGGGCCCGGGTGGTAGCGGGGTAATGCATGAGGATCAATCCATCCGCCCCGATAGATACCACATCCACCCCCGTGTTCAATTTTTGTAGGGGCGGATTCCATATCCGCCCTTATGGATTCCATATCCGCCATGGATTCCATATCCGCCATGGATTCCATATCCGCCATGGATTCCATACCCGCCATGG
>NZ_JBUDSQ010000038.1:0-25944 GCF_054921335.1 Desulfoplanes sp.
GGACGTAAATCCGTCTTGAAAGGTGGCAACTTTTTTTCAGGACCCAAAAATAATTTCCGATGAAAATACACCTTCTGGAACCACCCGCCCTGGCCTGTGAGGGCAAGACCCGGCGGTTTCTCCTTGCTGACCACCCCCTGGATCTGCCCAACAGAACCATTCTTGGAACCCATGAGCTCCAGCGTATGCGCGTGGGCGATATCCTTGGTCAGGATGGCTCGCCCGTGCTACAGGCCGTGAGCCGGATATGGCATCCCAACACGGACGACAGGGGTGTTGCCGCCTGGATCATGCAGTGTATCGGACAGATCCTTCCCGAGGACGGCGACGACCTGGAATGGCTGCCCCGGGGACGCACGCTTGCCTGGATCACCCTGAGCGACAAGGGGGCACGGGGCGAACGTGAGGACACGAGCGGACCGCTCCTAGAAACCCAGATGCGTGAGGCCATGGACCTGTCCCTGTGCCGGGGGTTTCTGATCCCGGATTCTTCGACCAGGCTGAAGGCCCTGCTGACGGACCTGGCCCTTTTCCAGGGGTTCGACTGCATTCTGACCACCGGGGGAACGGGAATCGGTCCACGGGACATCACCCCGGAAACCACTCTTGCCGTGATCGACAAACGGCTGCCCGGCTTTGAACAGGCCATGGCCGCAGCCTCTCTTGCCAAGACCCCCATGGGCGTGATCTCAAGGGCCGTTGTGGGGACGCTTGGTTCCGCATTGATCATCAACCTTCCGGGCAGCCCCAAGGCGGTCCGGGAGAATCTGGCCGCGGTTCTGCCGGCCATCGGCCACAGCCTGGACAAACTCCAAGGAGATCCAAGTGACTGCGCCACCCTGCCCGGTACATAGCCGAGCCCGTACGGATCAATCCCGCGGCAGGCCCGCTCTCAGGACAGCGAGCCCACCGACTGCACGGCCCATACGAACCCAGACCACCCCCTGGATGTTCTAAGAACCTATGGATACTCCACAACACCTTTTCCCTCCCGAGACTCCCACGCTACAGGACTCGTCCTTTGACACGGCCTTTGTCATCGACCACGGGGGGATCTGCCGCGAGGTCCTGGCCCCGCAACCGAGTATCGCCCACCCAGCAGGTCCGATCGAGGGCAAGAACGTGACCGAGTTCCTGCCGCCGGAGATCGGTTCGATCCTCCCAGAGATGATCCGACGGAGCCTCGCCCACCGGGTTCCCCAAAGCGTGGAATTCCCCCAGACCAGCGAACAGACGGGCGATGAACGGTGGTTCGTCGCCCGCTGTCTGGTACTCCCTGACTATCCGGAAGAGGACCCCAGATTCCTCTGGTACAGCCGGGATATCACCCCGAGCAAGATCCGGCAGACCGAACTGACCATGTACAGGGACCATCTCGAGGAGATGGTCGAATTACGCACGGCCGAACAGCGCAAAACCAACCAGGAACTCAGGGAGGAAATCGACCGGCACAAAAAGACATCCCGGGCCCTGGATCTGGCCCGGGAACGATATGATTTGGCCATCCGTGGCGCCAAGGACGGTATCTGGGACTGGGACCTGACCGACGATTCAGTGTACCTCTCCCCCCAGTGGAAAGGTTCCCTGGGATTTGAGGACCACGAAATCCCCAACGACATCTGGGAATGGACCAAACGTATCCAACCGGACGATTTCCAGGCCATGCTCGAGGGGTTCGGCCGTCTGCTCAGAAACAATGAAACCAATTTCGCCAACGAATACCGGATGTACCACAAGGACGGGTCGATCCGGTGGATCTACATCAAGGGGGCCGTGCTCCGGGACGATCAGGGCAAGGCCATCCGCATGGCAGGTACCTGTACGGACATCACCGGACGCAAACATATGGAAAACATATCCAACATGCTCCTGCAGATAGCCAACGCCATCAACACCACCCTCGACCTGGAAGAGTTGTACGCCACCATCCACACCATCCTGCTCACTTACATAGAGGCCAACAACTTCTACATCGCCCTGGTGGACGAGGAAAAAGACAGACTGGTCTTCCCGTATTTCCGGGACGAAACCGAACAGAGTTTTACGGAAATCGACCATTTCTCCACCTCTTCCCGGGGGAGCACCGTCAAAGTCATCAAATCCGGCAAGACCATGGTCCTGACCTCGGATGAACAGATCGACTCCCATTGCATCGGGATACCGGCCAAGATCTGGATCGGGGTACCTCTCAAATCCAGGGACAAGGTCATCGGGGCCATGGCGGTTCAACATTATGACTGGCCCGACCACGACACTTCCCAGGATGTCCAGATCCTCGAGGCGGTCTCTTCGCAGATCGCCCTGGCCATCGAGCGCAAGGCCAGCGAAAAGCTCCTCTCCCACCTGGCCATGCACGATTCTCTGACCCACCTTCCCAACCGCATCCTGTTGCGGGAACGGGTCGGCCAGGCACTACGCCGGGCGAAACGGAACCCGGACTACCATTTCGCCCTGGCCATGATCGATCTGGACCGGTTCAAATTTGTCAACGACTGCCACGGGCACCTCGTGGGCGACCAGCTACTCAAGGACATCGCCACACGGATCCATCGCTCCCTGCGGTCCATCGACACTCTGGCCCGTCTGGGCGGGGACGAATTCGCCATCCTCTTTGAAGAGATCGGAACCTCCCAGAAAATAATCCACAAGATCAAAAAAATCCAAGAAATCATCCGCGAACCCTTCACCTCCAAGGGATACGACATCCAGATTGATTCGAGCATCGGATTGATCCTCAAGGGCACATCCTACAGCGGCGTCGACAATCTCATCCGTGACGCGGACACGGCCATGTACCAGGCCAAGGGCCTTGGGCCGGGCAAGGTGCGTGTGTTCAGCAAGAGCATGCACCGCCAGTCCATGCTGACCATGTCCCTTGAACAGGACCTTCGACACGCCATGGAGGGGAATGAATTCTTTCTGGAGTACCAGCCCGTGGTCGATTTCACGTCCATGGCCGTAGAGGGATTCGAGGCGCTGCTGCGATGGAGGCATCCGACCAAGGGGATCATTCCCCCCGATCAATTCATCCCTATTGCCGAAGATACCGGTCTGATCAGAGATATCGGTCTGTGGGTCTTTGAGCATGCCTGCCGGACATTGACCAGATGGCAGAAGCGGATCCCCGGGACCGGAGATCTTACCATGGCCGTGAACCTCGCGGCCAAGCAACTGAGCATGATCGGGCTGACACAACGGATGAACGACATCATGGTCGGTACCGGTATCGACCCCACGAACATCGTTGTGGAAATAACCGAAACCGGGATCATGGAGGCCCCCAAATCGGCCATGGTCATGCTCAAAAAAATCAAGAAGCTGGGGCTGGGCGTCGCCCTGGACGACTTCGGGACAGGATATTCGTCCCTGTCCTATCTCCATAATTTCCCGACGGATACGATTAAAATCGACCGGTCGTTCATCGCCACCATCCAACAGGACGAGGAGAGCCTGGAAATCGTCCGGGCCATCGTCATTCTTGGCAACAGTTTGTGTCTGCACGTCATCGCCGAAGGCATAGAGACATGGAAGCAGTACGAGATCCTCAAGAGTCTCGGGTGCGACCAGGCACAGGGGTTTCTCTTTTCCCATCCATTGCCCGAATCCATGTGCCACGATCTCCTCCTGGATCCCGCGAACACCCCCTGGAAAAACGTCTACCCGGAAAAATAGAACCGGCACGATAACCAAGACCCAACGAGCGTCTTCCATGTTCAGAAGAAAAAACGGATACAACCGCTATCTCAATCCACCCCCACAGAGCAGAACACGGCTCCTTTACCTCCCCCTGGCCCTACTGGTCCTGGGGGCCACGGTCTATTTTCTGCTCGTCCCACATGACCCCGCCGGGACGACCCCATTCACCGGCAACCAACCGGCATCCCCGCCGGCAACCAAGACCGCTGCCCCAGCCGCCCAACCCAAGCCGGTTGTCAAGGCGGCGGCAGCGCACCCCGTGGAAACCGTTGTCGCGTCCAAGGTCTGCCAGGGGGACACCATGACCGGCATCCTGGGGGCCTACCTGACCCCGCAGGAAATCCTCGGATTGGCCAGGGTATGCGAACCGGTATTCCCCCTGTCCGATATCCGTCCCGGACACCCCTACGTTCTGGGCCTTCGGGACGAGGAACTCGCCGGATTTGAATACGAGATAAACGACGAACACAAACTCGTGGTCGCCAAGAAGGACCAGGAATTCAAGGCCAAAAAAGAGGATATCGTTTACGAAAAGAAGCGGGGCGTCATCCAGGGAACCATCGAGTCCAGTCTGTCCCTGGCCCTGGACGGGCTCGGCGAAGGGCCCGGTCTGGCGGTGATGATGGAAGATATTCTGGGGTGGGATGTGGATTTCGGCCGGGACATCCGGCAGGGCGACCTGTTCAAAATCCTGGTCGAAAAACGGTTCCGCCGGGGGAAACCCGCGGGATACGGCCCTATTCTGGCCATGGATTTCCACAACCGCGACAGGGTGTTCAGGGCATTCCGGTTCACCGATGCCAAGGGACGCGCATCGTACTACGATGAAAATGGGAAATCCATGCGCAAGGCATTCCTCAAGGCCCCCCTGTCGTTTACCCGGATCTCCTCGGGATACTCCAATCGGCGGTTCCATCCCATCCTGAAACGGTGGCGTCCCCACCACGGGGTCGACTATGCCGCTCCCCGGGGCACCCCCATCAGGACCGTGGGGGACGGCGTGGTCGTGACAAGGGCGTATGACAAAGCGGCCGGACGGTACGTCAAGATCCGCCATCCCCGTGGGTACGAGACCGTGTACAACCATATGAGCCGGTTCGCCCGGTCCATCCGCAAGGGGAAACAGGTCAAACAGGGACAGGTCATCGGGTATGTCGGTGCAACGGGCTATGCCACGGGCCCCCACCTGGATTTCCGGGTCAAGCGGCACGGATCGTACATCAACCCATTACGCATGAAGTCCCCGCCCACCAAGCCGGTCCCTCCCAAGCAGATGGACCGATTCAGGGAAGAGGCTTCCCTGCTGGCCCGGGAAATGGGTGCTCCCCTGCCCGAGGAAAGAGTTATGGAAGCAGGAACCAAGGGCAATGCCCACCCCAAGGGGTGAGTAATTTCACGGTTTCCTCCCGGGGGCGCGGCCGGCCCGCCCATATGGCCAGGCAACAGCATGGTCGATGGAGCAGACAGATTGGCTTGGGAAAAAATCGGGCGGGATGCCCGCGCCCCCGGAAAATACAGCCATTGCTGCATTGGAGCCCAATGGGGAGGGACGCACCGCGGTTTTGCAAGCCCTGGGCGGATTCACCCCCCCCGGTCCTGAAGGATCCGGATCATCTCCCGGGTCAATTCTCCCACCGCAGCGACAACCTCTCCAATCTGCCGGTCTCCTGCCTGGTCCACATGGATACCGCAGGACACGCTGACACGCGCGTTCAGGGCCGAGGCCATTTCCTTGGCCACTCCACGGGCCAGCTCATCCTCCTTGTGCCCAGTCACCGCCAGAACAGAAACCGTCGCGCTGGTCGTTTTCCCGTCCCGCAGACTCGGTCGGGGTTCAGCCAGAGCAACGGCCCCGATATGTTCCCGGTCACCCCCGGACACGGCCACACACAGATCCTCCCCCATGGGCAGGACCCGAATGCGGACCGGTGTCCCGGCAGCTTCTGCGGTCAGGGTTTTCATCCCCTGTCCGTTCTTTCCGATTCCGACAGACTGAACTCCTCGCCCTTGTCCTTGCCCACATGGCCGAGCACGGACATGGCCGTGGCCACCATGGATGAGATGTCCCCCATGTTGTTGGGGATGATCATGGTATTGTTGGTCTTGGCCAGGTTACCGAATTCGGCCACATAGCGTTCGGCAACACGCAGGTTGGCTGCGGTCAATCCACCGGCCTGGTTCAGGGCCTCGGCCACCTTTCTGATCCCTTCGGCACTGGCCTCGGCGACCAACCGGATCTCCTCGGCCTGTCCCCCGGCCTCATTGATCCGTTTCTGCTTCTCCCCCTCGGAGACCTCCACAGCCTCCTTTTTCAGCCCTTCGGCCCTGTTGATTCTGGCCTGGCGGTCACCCTCGGACGTGGCGATGGCCGCCCGCTTTTCCCGCTCTGCCCGCATCTGCTTTTCCATGGCGTCCATGACCGACTGGGGCGGAGTGATGTCCTTGATCTCGTACCGGAGCACCTTGACCCCCCAGTTCTGGGCGGCCTCGTCAATGGCCGCGACGACCATGCGATTCAGGTTCTCCCGTTCCTCAAAGGTCCGGTCGAGTTCGATCTTTCCAATGACCGAACGCAGGGAGGTCTGGGCCAGCTGGCTCGCCGCGACACGGTAGTTATCAATGCCATAGGCGGAAAGTTTGGTGTCAATGACCTGGATGTACAGCACCCCGTCCACGGATACGGAGACGTTGTCCGTGGTGATGCAGTCCTGTGAAGGGATGTCCAGGACCTCTTCCTTGAGGGACCGTTTGTAGGCTACCTTGTCCAGAAAGGGGACCAGGATATGGAATCCGGCCTCCAGCGTGGTCGCATACTTGCCCAATCGCTCGATAATGAACTCGGACCGCTGGGGAACGACAACGGCGGTCTTGATGAGCAGGACAACGACAATAACGGCCAGAACGGCAACGACGATCAGGGATTCATTCATGGATTCCTCCGGGGTAGGGGTGTGGGTGGGTGGGGCGTTTCTGGTTTGTGGTTTGTGGTTTGTGGTTTGTGGTTTGTGGATGTACGGCCATTGCATAGAATGATGATCATTTCGTACAAGGGGCAGGCCCCTGTGCCTGCCCGATCAACGGCGTCAATCCGATTCCCAGTGCATGGGCAATCACCGGTTTTTTGAGAACAAAAAAATGATCAATAGCGTGAACGCATATGTCGTCCATCGAAAAGGGCAGGCACGGGGGCCTGCCCCTACGGTTCATGACATGTTGTCCGGGGGGATACCGTGCATGACGCATGGCTCATGGTTTTCCTGCATTTTTCGTTGCACAACGACAATGCCTCCGCCGTTACGAACAACCAGAAACGAGAAACCAAAAACCAACTCACCCCTCATCGATTTCCTTCACCTTGAAGGTCAGTCCATCCTCGGACATCTTTTCCATAATAATTACGGGCCGACCCTCGGCAATTTCC
Source organism: Desulfoplanes sp. (assembly GCF_054921335.1). Classification (NCBI taxonomy): domain Bacteria; kingdom Pseudomonadati; phylum Thermodesulfobacteriota; class Desulfovibrionia; order Desulfovibrionales; family Desulfoplanaceae; genus Desulfoplanes; species Desulfoplanes sp. The sequence continues at coordinate 7,118 of NZ_JBUDSQ010000038.1, forward strand.
GTATCGGCCACGGCCCGCCAAAAACTCCCCTGCATCTTGATCTCTCCCACTCTTCCGGGACTCAGGGGGCCGGTCACAAGGGCCGTCTTACCGATCTTGGCGTCCGTGGAGGATCCGTCCACGCCCTTGATCGCCCCGCCCTTGAAGGTCCGCAGACCGTACTTGCGCAAACAGACCAGCAAAATCAGGGAAGAAAGGACAAAGACCACGATCTGCTCCGTGAGATCCGGCGTGAAAAGCCAGGCACTCACGGCGGCTATCCAACTGCCGGCGGTAAAAAAGATGAGGATGAACGCGGGCATCATCATTTCCGCGGCCAGAAAAACCACGCCGACAAAAAACCAAATCAGGGCGGAAGAAACGATCATTGAACACTCCTTGTCTGCTGCTCGTTGCGCATCACCCACGGTCCCGTTGTTTTTGCAAGGCCCCATGGACCGTTTCTTTCAAGGCATTGATGGAAAAGGGCTTTTGCAGAAAATGGATCCCCTCGGCAAGGACCCCCTGCTGGGCAATGACATCGTCTGTGTACCCGGACATGAAGACAACATCCAAACCGGGTTGGGCGGTTGCGAGATCCTCATACAGCTCCTTACCGTTCATCCCGGGCATGATCACATCCGTGAGCAAAAGGGCCACCCGTCCCTGGTGGTGTCCAAAGACTTCCTTGGCCTGACCGCCGTCCCGGGCCGTGAGCACGTTGTACCCTTCCCGGGTCAGGATGGTCATGGCCAGTTCCCGGACCTGCTCGTTGTCCTCGACCAGGAGTATCGTCCCGGCCCCGGCCCCATCCCCAGGGGCGGAAAAGGAGTTTTGCCGTTCGGGCTGAACGGATCCTTCCAGGTCTTGCTGCATGGCCGGAAGAGAGACGTAAAACGTCGTCCCCTGTCCGGGCATGGATTCGACCCGGACCTCCCCACCGTGCTGTTTGACGATTCCATATACGGTGGCCAGCCCCAGCCCGGTCCCCTTGTCCTTCTGTTTGGTGGTATAAAAGGGCTCGAAAATGTGGTCCAGGGTATCGCCGTCCATGCCGTGGCCGGTATCCCGGACCTCCAGGAGGACATATCCTCCCGGACCGATCCCCTTGTGCCCGGCAACATCCCCGCTCTCCAAAATCCTGGACCGCGTCGTAACGACCAGCTCCCCCCCGGCGTCCATGGCATCCTGGGCGTTGACCGCCAGATTCATGACCACCTGCTCCAGATGTCCTATGTCCCCTTCGACCGGGGGGAGATCCGGACCCAATTCCATCTGGATATGGATGTCTTCCCGTATGGTCCTCTTGAGCAGCCCCCAAAAGCGCACCAACAGATCGTTGAGATCAACCGGAACAATCGACTGGGGCTGCTTCCGGCTGAAGGTGAGCAACTGGTGGACCAAATCCCGTGCCCGTTCTCCAGCGGTGACGATCTGTTCCACGGACTCGAAACGGGGATCGTTTATGGAGGTATCCGCAAGAACGATCTCGCTGTACCCGAGGATGGGCGAGAGCAGGTTGTTCAGATCATGGGCGACCCCGCCGGCCAATCGACCGATGGACTCCAGTTTCTGGGCCTGCCGGATCTGCATCTCGAGCTGCTTGTTCTCCTTCTCGGCCTCCTTCTGGGCGGTTATATCCTCCACCTGGGAGAGGATGGTCAGCACGTTCCCCTCGGCATCCTTGAACGCGGAATTGTACCATACGCAATCCAGGACCCGCCCATTCCTTGTCAGGTTACGGTTGCGGATAGTGCTGTTACAACGCTCCCGGGAGAACATCTCCCCTATCCGCCCCTCGACCTCTTCCACGTCCTCCCGGGGGATCAGCCCCAGATCACGCCAGCTCTTGCCGATGGCCTCTTCCGCCGACCACCCGAACATGGATTCGGCCCGGACGGACCAGGCAGCGACCTGATTCCCGGCGTCCCATTCAATGACCGCCAGCGGGGAGTTTCCAACCAGAAAAGTGATCCGCTCCAGGGCCCCGCGCAACGACTTTTCATTCATCCTGGCCTGGGTGATCTCCCGGCCCACCTCGACCACCCCCTCGAGCAGACCGAGTTCGTTGAATGCCGGATAGGCCCGGAGGGACCACTCCCGGCCGTCCGGGGTGGACTGTTCACCCTGGGCCTTCCTGCCCGTGCGGAATGTCTCGAGTACCGGACAATTGTTACAGGGGGAATGGCTGCCGGCCCATACCTGGTGGCATTTTTTACCGATCAGCTGTGCGGGACGGCTCCCCACGGTCTGTCCGGCTTTACGGTTGGTCCAGGCGATATCCAGATCCGGGGAGTTGTAGAAGGCCACGACATCCGAAATACTCTCCAGGATAAGACTCTTTTCCCCTTCGGACTGGCGTAGATCGCTCTCGGCCCGGATCTTCTCGCTGATATCCCGAATAAAAACGATGAATCTTCCCTGGTCCACGGGACGGTATTGGGCACTGACCTCCACGTCGAAGGTGGACCCGTCCTTACGCCGGTGCACGGTGACGAACCGGTCCTCCCCCTTTTCGATGATCCTGCACGTATGCGCCGCCACCCCTCGGGAATCCTCGCAGACCTCGAGATCAGCGATGGGCCGGCCCAGCAATTCGTCTTCCGCGAACCCGCTCATGCGGCAGTAGGTGGCATTGACCTGGGTGATCCTTCCCCGGCCATCCACAAGCCAAAAACCGTCCATGGCCGAATGCAGGATGGACCAGTACCTGTCCTCGGTCTCCTCCAGGGACCTCCGGACACGTTCGAAGCGGACCTGGGCATGGATTTCACGGGCAACCCGGTCGACCACCGGAGGGAGGCGGTCCAGGAAGTCGACCCCCTTGACCACATAATCCCTGGCCCCGAGCTTCATCATGTCCACGGCTAGGGTCTCGTCCCCCTGTCCGGTCATAACGATAAACGGGACCCCGTTCCCCTGGTCGACCATGGTATGCACAAGCTGGGTGCCATCCATATCCGGCAATTTCTGGTCCAGAAGAAGCAGGAGCCGGTCCCTTGCCCCGCTCCCGTCCAGTATCTCCAGGGCCTCTTTGCCGGTCATCACCCCCTGGACCGTATATCCCGCTCGGACCAGCTGCTTTTGGACCAGTCGGTTCACCCCTTCGTCGTCCTCGACGACAAGAATGTTCAAAGAGTTGTCTTCTTCATATTCTGCTACCATGATACACATCCTCGGCAATGGACTGCCCTATGTGGAATACCGCTCCAGAACCCGGCCCCGGTCATTTATTTCTCCAAGGTCTCCCGGACCTTTGCCAACAGCACCTTGACCGAAAAGGGCTTGTGCAAAAACATGACCCCGTCTTTGATCACCCCGTGCTCGGCAATGGTGTCGTCGATATACCCGGACATGAACAGGACCCTGGTTCCGGGCGAGATCTCCATGACCCTGTCGGCCAGTTCCCTGCCGTTCATGCCCGGCATGATGACATCCGTGAGCAACAGATCGACGTTCCCCTGATGTTCCTGCATACACTCCATGGCCCGCTCACCGCTTTCTGCGGAAAGCACCACATACCCTTCCCGCTTGAGGATGGTCGTTGTCAGCTCCCGGACCTGACGGTTGTCTTCGGCAAAGAGGATCGTTTCCGAACCGTTCGCGCTGGGGACGGACACATGGGATTCATCGCCCGCCGCCTCCTCACCATGGGCCGCGGGGAGATACACGGTGAACGTGGTTCCGCTCCCGGGACGGGTTTCCACCTCCATATGCCCGCCGTGCTGTTTGACGATCCCGTATACCGTGGCCAGGCCGAGCCCGGTGCCCTTGTCCCGCGCCTTGGTCGTATAGAATGGTTCAAAAATATGCTCCCTGGTCTGTTCCTCCATACCCACCCCGGTGTCCCGGACCACGAGGACCGCATATTCTCCGGAAAGAACATTGTTGTCCCCCATGTCCTGGTCGTCGAACCATTGGGATTCCGTCCCAATCGTCAGAATCCCTCCTCCGTCCATGGCATCCTGGGCGTTCACGGCCATGTTCATGATCACCTGCTCCAGCTGGCCCACATCCCCCATAACCCGGGGCAGGGACCCGCTGAGCACGGTTTTAATGACGATATTTTCCCGGATCGTCCGGCGCAGGAGCTTCTCGAACCCCTGGATGAGCCTGTTCAAATCGAGGGTTTTGAACTCCAGGGTCTGTTTGCGGCTGAAGGCCAGGAGCTGGCGGACCAGATCCCTGGCCCGGTTGCCCGCCTTGATGATCTGTTCCAGGGAATCCCTGCGGGGATCCCCCTGGACCGCATCGTGGAGCATCATCTCCCCGTAACCGAGGATGGGCGAGAGCAGATTGTTCAAATCGTGGGCCACGCCCCCGGCCAGTCGACCGATGGATTCGAGTTTCTGGGACTGCTGGAGCTGGGTTTCCAACCGTTCTTTTTCCGCTTCGGCCTGCTTGCGCCGGGAGATATCCGTGGCAAAACGGACGAACCCGTTGATGCTGTTCTGTGCATCGGTCACCGGAAAAAGACGGACCCACCAGATCCGCCCGTCGTCCGAAGCCCGCTCAAAGAATCTGATGGCCCCCTCTTGGAGCACTCCGCAGGCCTCGCACCCCGGGCACGGGCTGGTCCGCTTGCGCCATATGTCGTAGCAGGTCCTGCCCACGAGTTCACTTTCGGCCAAACCCGTACACTCGGCCGCCACGCGGTTGGCCCAGACCACCCGCATCTCCTTGTCGAAATAGACGATCATCTCGGTGGAGGCATTGAGAATGATCTCCATTTGTTCTTCGCTCTCCCGCAGGGCCTCCATATCCTCCTTCCGTCCATCGATGTCCGTATGCGCGCCGATAATCCGGACGGGATTGCCGTGCTCGTCCCATTCTACGGCACGCCCACGGGAATAGATCCATTTGTACCCCCCCTGTTTGGTCTTCAAGCGGAATTCGATCCCGTATATCGGGCTCCTGCCCTCGAGGTAATCGGTGAGCGTCTTCTCGAAATGCTTCCTGTCCTCGGGATGGGTGCTTTCCCTGCAAAAGCACCCCGTGTGGGCCACTTCGCCGGGAGCGTATCCGAGCATGGTCGCCCACCGTTCCGAATACTCGAAGGTATCGGTGACCAAATTGTAATCCCAGATCCCGTCATTGGTCGCCGCCAGGGTATTCTTGAGGTCGGCCTCAGCCCGCTTTCGTTTGGTTATATCAGTAAAATAATTGAGACTAGCCGGCTTACCCTCCCACTCCACAAGCACCCCGGAAATTTCGACCCAAACCATCCCCCCCGACTTGGTGATCCCCCGGAACTCATAACGGTCCGGTACCTCCTTGCCCGTACACCTCCCGACGTGGTAGGCGCCCACCATCTCCCTGTCTTCAGGATGGACGAAATCGAGGATGTGTCTTCCACGCAGTTCCTCTTCCGTGTACTCTGCAAAACGGTAGAACCAGGGGTTCGCCATCGTGATATATCCCTCCTGGATAATGGCGATCCCTTGCCCGGCCTTCTCAAAAATGAGCCTGAACTTGTCCAATTCATTACGCAACCAGTGGCTGTCCTGTGGTCTGTTCCGAGCGGTCATCCCCCCTCCAGGGACAAAATGTCTTACAATACATGTCGAAAAGTACGGGGTATGCAACAATCCGTCCATATGGCCCCGGTCCGGGAAAGGGGATCGGGGTTGCCCCCCCCTGCGAAACAGCGCAGATGCCCAGGAAAGACGGAATTGACCCCCTGTGGGAGATTGGATACACGCCCAAATATTCCATTCCCCCAAAAAAGGAGTCCTCCCATGGTCCGCACCATCTTCCTCTTCGGGCTGGTCGTCATGACGGCCGCGTGCGCCCCGGCCATCAAGACCCAGGCCGTTCCTGTCTCCACTACCCCCTCCGGGGCAACCGTCAACGTGGACGGGCAGCAACAACTTGTCTCTCCGTGCACCGTGGACCTGGCCTGCACCCAGGACCATATCCTGAGCTTCTCCAAGGAGGGATACCAACAACAGGACGTGGCCATCAAACGCAAGTATCAGGAACAAAAGGTCCTGCTCAGCGCCATCAATTCCGGGATTTCCTCGGGAACCTTTTTTGGTGACGCGGCCATGGGCATCACCAGCGGGCTGAGCTCCATCGACAGCCAGCAGGACACCGGGGAGGCCTATGTCCTCTCTCCGTCCACGGTCAGCGTGCGCATGGTCCCTGTAGGGGGATTCGCGACCACGACCACCCAGACGGAGGTGGACCAGGCCGTGACCGACCCTTCTTCCCCCCTCGATCTCCTGGATTCCCACGACGAACAGATGCTCGAACATGCCCTGGAATCCTCTGCGTCGGGAATGACCGCGTCATGGAACAATGGCCAGGGGACGGGTTTTTCCGTGGTGCCCCAGGACGCACGGACACAGAACGGCCGGACCGTCCGCCCGTTTTCGCTGGCGGCCACCCTCGACGGCTCCCAAACAGTGAAACACTATCTCGGTGTCCGGGTCGGTCGGGGCGAATGGCAGATCCGCGCCGTTCCCTCCGGAACCAAGCAGGTTCCCTCCGGTCCACAATCCCCATCCGTCCTGAAAACCCTTGGCGAGGTCAACTGGCCAAGGGTGGGCAAATCCTCCAAGATCGCCTCTTCGAGCAAGCGCTCCACACACGTTGGGCAGGATGGTACGGTGACCACCAAGTCCAGTTCCACCTCGGTCTCCGCCGGGGTCCATGTCAGTCCCAAAGCGGCCTTCAAGCTCCTCGACGCCCTGGACGGGGACGAGTGAAGACCCCAGCTCAGGACGGTGTTCTCCCTTGCTCCTTTTGGAACAATGCACGGGAGGACATCATCCCTTGGTTTCCGTGAACTCCGGCACCTGCACCACGGCCAGGAAGAGTCCCAATTGCCGGATGGCCTTGACAAACCGCTCGTAGTCGATGGGTTTGGTGATATAGTTGTTGCAACCCAGCCGGTGGCACCGGTCGATCTCCTGGGGATCGTCCGTGGTCGTGAGCATGGTCACCGGGATCCCGCACAGCTCGGGATCGTTCTTGAGCCGCTCCAGGACCTGCACTCCGTCCACCTTGGGCATACGGATATCCAGGAGAAGGATATACCCGACCCCTGGTTCACGATGGGGCGGATCGCCCTGCTTGAGCAAAAAATCCAGCACCTCCTGGCCGTCCAGAAAATGGACAACCCTGTTGACAATCCCCGCGCGGGAAAGATTTTTTCTGATCAGTCCGGCGTGGCCCTTATCGTCCTCGGCCACGAGGATGACGACTTTCTCATGCATTGTTCGTCCCTTCTTGTTGTCCGTCATTATCCTCCCCACGTGGGAGGGCGACAAAAAAGCTGCTCCCCCCATCAGGATCCGATTCCGCCCAGACATCCCCGCCAAGACGGTCCATGACCCTGCGGACAATGGTCAATCCCAGCCCCTCGCCCTCCCCCTGGTCGGGTTCGAGACGGTGGAATATCTCGAACACCTTGTCCAGATGGGCGGGATCGATCCCCCTGCCGTTGTCCTGGACACAATAGACGGCCCTTCCGCCCCTGGCCTGCCCACTGATGCGGATACGTCCCCTGCGGTCCGGGTGGCGATATTTGAGCGCATTGTCCACAAGATTGGCGAAAACCTGGCCGACCTGTACGGGATCGCCCTTGCAGGAGGGGAGACCGTCCAATCGAACATCGCTCTGCGATTCCCTGATCCTGAAGTCCATGTTCTCGACCGTGTCCCTGAGCAGGGAATCCATGTCGAGAACACGGATATCCAGGGCACTCCTGCCCAGACGGGACAACCGCAACAGCCCGGCGAGCAGCTGGTCCATGCGTGAGGCACTGGACCGGATGAACCGCAGGGACTCCTTGATGTCCGTCCAAAGATGCGTGTCCCCCCGGTCTTCCCGGGAACAGATTGTTTCCAGGTCCCCCAGATCCAGGGAGAGTTCCCGGGCGTAGCCGTCGATATTGACCAGGGGCGATCTGAGATCGTGGGAGGTCACGTAGAGGATCTGCTCCAACTCCCTGTTCTTGGCCCGCAATCCCGTATTCAGCTGTGCAAGTTGCTCTTTGGCCAGTTTCTGTTCTTCCAGGAGACTGGCCAGCTTGAGCCGGGCATAGGCATTGGTGGACATGACATGGCTCAGCTGGGCGTAAAAACGCATGGCGTGTTCGACCTTGTCCCGGCTCCAGCGGGGAACCTTGTCCAGGGCGGCCAGATACGCGGTCTCATCGAACCCATACCTTCTTGCCTGATCCCTGAAGCGTTCCAGGTCCGGCTCCTCGTCCCCGTACAAGAACTGGCCGATAAAAATGTTTCCCAGGTGACGTCCGCCGACCACCAGGGGCGTGGCGATATCCCACATATTGTTCTTGCACCGGTAGGCCTTGAAGGTCCCCGGCTCGACCCCCTGGGTGAGCAGGGTATCGCTTTCCATGCAATTTTTGCAGGTATCGGGATGGTTGCGATGGAACCGGGTACAGATCTCCTGCCATCCCGTGGCCACGAGAACCTTGCCCGCAGTGTCGACGATCCCGATGGGGATCCCCGCGGCTTGGTACAGATCATCCATCAGGGCTTGGACGCCGGTCACGTCCAGAACGTCCCCCAGGGCCAGTTCGGCCACGTCCTTTTCCGGGGAAAGCACCGTATCCAGGATGTTCCGCACACGCTGTTCGCTGTCCCGCAGTTTTTTCTGGATTTCCACGTGCGATGTGACATCCCTGCCGTGGGAAATGACCCCCGTGACCATCCCGGCATGATCACGGTAGGGACAATAGACCATGTCCATCCACCGGCTGCTCCCGTCAGGGAACCCCACATTCAGGGTATAACGGATCTCTTCACCCCCCAAACAGTGGTCCAGCCGCGGTTTGATCTCCGTGGCAAAGACCTCCTGTCCGCAGAACTCGGCGACGCTCCGGCCCAGGATGCCCTCCCTGGTCGTGCTGTACAGGGTAGCGTAGATATCGTTGACCGCCAGATAGGTGTAGTCCGAGGAAACAAAGGCCATGGGCTCGGGCAGGGTGGTCACGATATGGTTGAGACGGCGCGTCTCTTCGGTGGCGGTGATGCGGTGCAGGGCAAAGCCGATGTCGTGGGCCAATTCATCGAATAAACTGATCTCTTCGGGATCTTTGGCAAAGCGGGCGGGCACGGACACCGAAATAATGCCGTAGACAACACCGGCATGGACCAGGGAACGGGTCATTCCGGCCCGGCCCGCGTACTGTTCGGCCAGGGGGCAGTCGGAGCACTCGGCCACGGGATCCTGGACCACAACCACATGATCACGGCCCAGCCCTCGACGCATGCACCGGGGAAAATCCCCGCCCAACAGGCGGACGTTGAGTTTTTCAAACATGGGGCCGAATCCCGATGAGACCGTCATGGTCACCCGGGTAGACCCCGGATCGGTCAATCCGATCCAGGTGTTATGGTATCCGAGATCGCTGGTCAAAACCTCGCAGGCCCTGTCCACCAGACACTCGGGATCGTTTTCCGTGGTGATCAGCCGCCCGACATTGCGGATGGCCAAAAGGACCTGTTTGAGATGGAGCACCCGCTCCTGATCAAAATCCGCCCCACGTGGATATACTCCGGTATCTGAGGTTCGGTCCACCGCTCCCGTCCTTGGCAAAGAATAAGCATACGTGCACAAATACCAATAACACCAGTACCCGAAATCTCGTAGGGACGATTTTTATATGGGCCCGCCCGTTTTTGCCAGCCCCCCCCCGGGAGGGGCTGGCAAAAACATTCTTTAGCATCCGAGATTTGTAACGGCTATCTCTACGCCTGAGCTTATAGCCCGGCAAAACATGTATGACCGGTCTCTTCCCCCCCAAAAAAGAGAGGAGGGGGGTCACAAAAAAAACAAGTATACCAGAATGATAAAAGATACTCGCTTTCCCGAGTGAGTAATAATTTCCAGCAATTTAGCATGCTCTATACCCAAGCACAACCTTATTCCGGCCCGTGGAAGGGGCAGCAATTTTCGGCCGAACCTACATAAAACCATGTAGAAAAAGGGAGGGGGATGCCAAGGGGGCTGGCGCGGAGAAAGATTAAAAAAGAAAAAATCCGGAATGTTACAAAAAAATTTGGTCTGCGCCCGTCCGCCTGAAAAAGCGTCCTATAAAGTAGGGTTGACTTTCCAGGCAAACAGACAAACAAACTCGTCGGTAGGGGCTGGCCGTTTTTCCCGCCCCTAGGTACGGTGGCCGTCTGCCCGACAATCCGTCAGAGAAAACAGCAGAAAGCATGGTCAGCCGGTCCAGCCAAACATTATGCAGACGCGCTCTTCTTTGTTGCTCCATAGGCCGACCAGACGGTCGGGCATCCCAGAAAAACACACTGGCTCTCCGGCAGAAAAGCACCTGCCTTGGAAAACACGCAAGGCTGGCTGAGTGCATTGGTTGTGGGCGGCCCCTCCCAGCACGTGAGCCGGCAAGCGACCACCGGAGCCAACATTTCGAGTACGTCATGAGAGCAATCTGTCCCGGCAGCAACCCCCTTCCCCGAGAACCCCGATGAACAACAATCCCATCAAAAAAAACGCCAACAGCGGCTTACTCTTCTTCACCACCGGATCCGGGGCACTGTGCCTCCTTTCCACGGTCCAAAAGGTCTTCATCGGTACCCCCCTGACCCTCAAGGGATATTTCATCCCGATTATCGCCGGGGGCAGCGTGGGCATGGCCATTGGTTTCAATTACCTGGGTCTACTGTCCCAGAACAAGGAACTCCTGCAGGCCATTGAAAAGCTGCAGGAATCAAACCAACAACTCATGTCTACCAACCAAACCCTGGAAGAACGGACCAGGCACCTCGAGGAATCCTTTGCCGAGATAAAACGGCTCCAGGGGATCATTCCCATCTGCGCGGAGTGCAAGAAGGTCCAGGACGAAGAAGGACAATGGAAGCCCGTGGAACTCTATATCCAGAGCCACTCTGGAGCCCAGTTCAGCCACGGCATCTGTCCGGACTGCGCCAAGAAACTCTATCCTGACCTGAACATCGTTCCCCGTGCCAAGACACCCGGAACAACGGAATAATCCCACGGAGGGACCCCGCCCGACTAACCCATAAAAAAAAGACCCGCCTTGGCGGGTCTTTTTTTTATGACGGTTCCTGCGGGGAGCCTAAAGCGATCATCCCCCGAACCATCCCGAAGGCAGTACCTCAAGGGCCTTGGAGTATTCATTGCGGAGCTGTTCCAATTTCGAACCAACGACCCCTTCCTGGTCCACCGTGGACGGGCAGGTGTCGAGCATCTGGTTTTTGATGGATTCCAGTTCCCCGACAGTGGACTTGATCATGTCCAAGGTATGTTCCATCTTGGACATATCGTCCCCCGAGAGTTTCTCGGCCGCGACGAGGATGTCATAGAGCTGTGCCTTCCAGGAATTGAGTTCCATCTCAAGGCCTTTACAATACCGTTTTACCGCATCCTGCTTGTTCGCATCACTCGTACATCCTTCGATCCCACTACAGCTTGGGCAAGGTCCCGGGTAATCCATGTTAGCCATAGTCTCCTCCGATGCTTGTTACGGTTGGCGGGCAGGGTTGCCTCCGCCCGGTCCATCCATTCCGAATGAATGAGTGTCCACCGGCCGAGGGATCATCGTCCTGCTCCCGCTTGAATAAAAGGCTCCATTGCCACCAGCCGCCAGAGCGGCTGGTGGCTCTATCTGTAACAGCATGAAACGATGATATCAACCCGTATTTCCCTTTTTTATGGCAAAAAATCCGTGGACCGGCCAGGGCAGGGTTGCCTCCGCCCACGACCACACGCAACCACTCCTCATATATACAAATACAACCGTCCTGCCGAGGCCGTCACCCTTTAATATCCCTATTTGACGAAAATCTTACAGTAATGTACTTTAAATTACTTTTAAATTTTCATTTTTGTCATTCTGGCCACTTGTTTCCACCCCCAACCCCTGAAAAGAGGTAGCTCGTTCATGAATCAGAAGAAAAAATCCAATGATGTCCTCGGAACCACCAACCGCGGCAACCCGGCCGAATCCGGGCTGTGTACCCTGTGCCGGGCCGATTGCCAGGGTAAATGCGAAACATGGATGTCCAGCCTCGTGGGCCGCAAGCTCCTTTATCCGCGTGATTTCGGGAGCGTAACCGCTGGCAGCGACAACACCACCCATGTGGGCGTGTCCTACAACTCCCTGCGCATCCAGGGATACAACTACGGGGCCAAGGGCATGGCTCCGGGACTGTCCACCGATCCTGACGACTGTATCTTCCCCAATGTCAGCCTGGAATCCTCGTTTGGCGCAGAAATCAAGACCAAGGTCAAAATCCCGCTGATGACCGGGGCCCTGGGTTCCACGTTCGTGGCCGAACGGTACTGGGAATCCTTTGCCATGGGCTGTGCCCTGGTGGGAATCCCCATCGTTGTCGGTGAAAACGTGGTCGGCGTGGACCGCAAGGCCGAATTCAAGGACGGCAAAATCTCCAAATCCCCGGAGCTGGACCGGCGCATCGAGACCTACAACCGGTATTATAATGGATATGGGGCGATCATCGTCCAGATGAACGTCGAGGATACCCGCAACGGCGTGGCCGAGTACATAATTGACAAATATGGCAATGACGTGGTCATCGAGCTCAAATGGGGGCAGGGGGCCAAGGACATCGGCGGCGAGATCGAGGTCAGCAGCCTGGATTATGCCCTGTTCCTCAAAAAACGCGGCTACCTTCTCGATCCGGACCCGGAGAACCCCGAGGTCCAGAAGGCCTTTGAGATGCGGTCCATCCGTTCCTTCGCCCGCCACTCCCGCCTGGGCTACACCGATATCACCTCCCACGAAAAAGTCCGGGAAGACTTCATGGATGCGGTGGCCTACCTGCGCAAACTCGGGTTCAAACGCATCTCCCTGAAGACCGGTTCCTATGGCATGGAGGCCCTGGCCATGGCCATCAAATTCGCCACGGACGCCAAGCTCGATCTTCTGACCATGGACGGTTCCGGCGGCGGCACGGGCATGTCCCCCTGGAACATGATGCAGACCTGGGGGGTCCCCTCCATCCTCCTGCATTCCAAGGCCTACGAATACGCCTCCATCCTGGCCGCAAAGGGCGAAAAGGTCGTGGACATGGCCTTTGCCGGCGGATTCGCCCGTGAGGACCAGATATTCAAGGGATTGGCCCTGGGCGCACCCTTTACCAAGATGATCTGCATGGGCCGGGCCCTGATGATCCCGGGATTCCTGGGCTCGAACATCGAAGGCGCCCTGCACCACGAACGTAAGGACCTGGTCAAGGGCAACTGGAACAAACTGCCCACCTCGGTCGACAAACTGGGCAACAGCCCGGAACAGATCTTTGCCGGGTACTACGACGTGGAAAAGCTCGTGGGCAAGGACGAAATAGCCAATGTGCCTTACGGTGCCATCGCCATGTACACCCTGGGAGACAAGCTCAGCGCCGGCCTGCAGCAGCTTTTGGCCGGTGCCCGAAAATTCTCCCTGGATCAGCTCTCCCGAGGAGAACTCTGTTCCGCCAACCGAGAAACCGAGGAAGAGACCAAGATCCCGTTCATCACCGACGTACACGACGAGATCGCCAAGAAGATCCTCAATGCCTAAGGGCTGAAGGATCATCGTTTGTACACACTACAAAAATCTCCCTGACCGGAACCTGTCCGGTCAGGGAGATTTTTGCATGGTTTTCCAGAAACAAACCGGGGTCGGGGAGTAATGCTATCGACCAACCGTATAATAGATATCATCTATGGATGAGCACGCAAACGATCACAACTTTGCATGCGACAATTCCCCCAACCTGGATTATAGGGGGGAATGATCTCCATCCAGCCGTCACCCCTCCTCTTCCAGACGACCTCCCTGGAAAACCGTAGACTCGAGTCGGTCAACGACCAGGGGTCCGCCCTGCTCAACGAGGACCATCTCCTGGTCGGCTCGCGTACCTACGGGGTTTTTGACGGCTCCTCCAGCCTGGCCCCGGGATTGTTCCACGGGATGACCGGCGCCTGGTGGGCCTCCTTTCTGGCATGGTCGGTCTTTTCACGTGAACGCGACATCTCTCTGGCGGAAACGGCCCGGCAGGCCAATAACAAAATCCGGCAGACCATGCGTACAAGCAACGTGGACTGCGACCGCAAGCTGGATTGCTGGTCCACCAGCGCGGCGGTCTTCAGGGTCAGGAACGGGCGGATCGAATGGGTACAGACGGGCGACAGCCTCGTAGGGGTGGTCCATGATGACGGTCGGGCGGAGCTCCTCTCCCCCTACCACAACCATGACCGAAAAACCCTGGCTCTCATGGATCGGCTCACAGCCCGGGGGGTTGAAGATGTCAAACAGGCGGCCATGCCTACGATCAAAAAAGTGCGCGGAAGGATGAACCTGGATTACGGGGTTCTGAACGGCGAGGAAGCGGCCCTTGATTTTATCCGCTCGGGATCCGTATCTGCCAAAGGCGTTCGGCACGTCATCGCCCTGACGGACGGGATGTTCCCACCGATAGAAGGTCCTGAAAAAAATTTCGATTTCACCTCGTTTGCCGACCGGTTCCGTGGACAGGGTTTGGCAGGAATCCTCGAGGATATCCGTGCCAGAGAAAAGGCCGATCCCCAATGCCGGGCCTGTCCCAGATTCAAGCCCCACGACGACGCCACGGCCGTGGCGCTCACCCTGTAAAATTGTATCGTCTGTTTTCTGTCATCTGTTCTCTATCCCGTAGGGCGATTCATATATGGACCCGCCCGGGAGAGGCTGCAAAAACATTATTTGGCATTCTACAGGTGTAATGCGTATTCCTGCGACCGGATTTATAAAAGATCAGACAAAACGTCGGTACACCCTGTCGATCCGATCGAACACCCCGGACCAGGTATACCGGGTCAGCAGTTCCTCCACTGCCGGTTCTGCACAAATATCGCCCCCGGAGCGGACAACCGCCATCTGCTCCTGGAGGGCCCGCGCCAAGTCACGCACAAACCGGTCCTCGTCATCGGGATGCGGGACATCCACACAGCGCATCCGGGGCAAAGGCACCCGTTGTATCACCCGGCTGTCCAGATCATTGAAAACCTCCTCCACCCCGGGAAGCTTTGTGGCCACCAGAGAACAGCCGCTCGCCAGGGCCTCGAAAAGCACCAGGG
Organism: Desulfoplanes sp.; assembly: GCF_054921335.1. Classification (NCBI taxonomy): domain Bacteria; kingdom Pseudomonadati; phylum Thermodesulfobacteriota; class Desulfovibrionia; order Desulfovibrionales; family Desulfoplanaceae; genus Desulfoplanes; species Desulfoplanes sp. The sequence continues at coordinate 22,175 of NZ_JBUDSQ010000038.1, forward strand.
GCAGCCCTTCGAAAAACGAGGGCAGCACGAACACGTGTGATCGTGCCAGCAGATCCGCAAGCGCAGCCTGGGGCAGAGAACCGTGCATCACCACCTTGTCCTTCAGACCGGCACCCATTTCCCGGATCTCCCGCTCTTCCTCCCCACTCCCGCTTCCGGCCAGATGGAGTACGAAATCCCCCCCAAGCATCCCGCAGGCCCGAAGAAGCCAGGGAACCCCCTTGGCCCGGCTGAGCTTACCGGCAAAAACCAGATGCACGGCCAAAGGAGCATAGGCTTGGGCGCGCGGGGCGAACAAAGTTTTATTGAATCCCGCACCGGTCACGGCGATCCTGTCCGATTCGAGCCCGTACAGATCAGCGATGGTTGCTTTCTGCTCACGACTGAGGGCGAACACCCCGGCCAGACGCGAACACCCGGATACGACCCGCTCGCGCAGATGCGCACATTGCCTGAACTGGCGCAGATCCGAACCGTGGCATGAGGCGACCATCGGAATATCCGGAAACATCCGGCCCGCCAGGGAGGTCAGGACCCACAAATGGTTGGCGTGGATAATATCCGGAGACCATTTTTCCACAGCCTGTCCCAAAACCTGTGCAAAACATTGTTCGTAACTCTCCACCTGATCCTCATTGAGGTCGCAAAAACGGGTACTTGCATACGGCATGACATCGCTCATGCCCACAACGGGAAAGGAGAGATCCTGTTCAAAACATACCGACAGGGCATCGTCATTACACAGGGAACGCACGGGACCGGGATACTCGTAATCCAGTGGAACCCCGGCAACCAGGCCGTTGGCATACCCGCGCTCCGCGGCCTGGGCCATGATGGCCTGGACATAGACCCCGCTTCCCGTGGAATCGGGACGTTGACTGAGGAGATGCAGTATTTTCATAGTAGGCAAAAATAATTTCGCATGGGTGACATGCAGCCATCCTGCAGTGCCGACTCCCGAGAGTATTGTCGTCACCCCGGCGCAGGCTGGAATCCGGATGGGCATGGAAACCGTTCAATATGCCCAAAGTCTGGAAGATCCCGGATCAATCCAGGGATGACCATCTTTGGTTACCGAGTGGATCTATCCGGCACGACTAACGCCACCCCCCCCAAACCGCAATCAGGAAAACCCTCATGATCTGCATCGACATTCCCGGAGGCTCCGAACTCCGTCTCGAACACCTGGTCCTTGATTTCAACGGCACCCTGGCCCTGGACGGCAGCCTGCTGCCTGGCGTGAGCGAACGGCTGACCGCGCTGTCCGGGGAGCTTTCGGTCCACATCGTCACTGCGGACACCTTCGGTAACGTAGCCCACCTCTTCACCGGTACTCCACATGACATCGTGGTTCTCGGACCCGAAAACCAGGACAGGGCCAAACAGCGGGTCGTCCGGAATCTGGGACCCCGGGAATGCGTGGCCATGGGCAACGGAAAAAACGACGTGCTCATGCTCAGACAGGCGGCCCTGGGAATCGGGCTCATCCAGGAGGAAGGGGCCTATCCGGGAATCATGACTGCGGCCAACGTGATCTGCACGAATATCAGTGACGGATTGGATCTGCTGACCCATCCCCTGCGGCTGGCAGCCACGTTGCGGAATTGAAAATCGGGCAATGGATCAAAGACGTCAAAGGGCACCCGCAAGGGGTGCCCCTACACGATGACCAAAACACCGTGTCCATCATTTAGTCCGATTGAAGCAATACGTTCGTCCGTAGAGACAAACCATGCCTTATCTCTATAATGGCCCCGGAAGTACCCGGAATACATAGGAAAGCACCAATCAACCCATCAATAAAACCGCCACTCAGGAGACACCAATGGGAAAATATGACGAAATGTGGGAAAAACTGAACATCGACATGCCCGCCCACGACGGCCTCATGGAGGTTCTGGGCAAATTCTACGGCGACATCTATCTTTCCCAGCAGGGACGGCTCCAGGGCATGGAATACCTGGATCTGGTCCTCTCCGAAATCCACGGACTGCGGGTCAAGGAACTCCAGGAGGCCAAGCAGAACGAGGGCCGCAAGGTCATCGGCACCTTCTGCGTGTTCGTGCCCGAAGAGCTGACCATCGCGGCCAATGCCATCCAGGTGGGGCTGTGTTCCGGAGCGGATGTGGCCAAGGAAGAGGTGGAAAAACTCATCCCCAGAAATACCTGCGCCCTGATCAAATCGTCCCTGGGATTCAAGCTGGGCCGCCTCTGTCCGTTCACGGAATCCTGCGACCTCATCGTGGGCGAGACCACCTGCGACGGCAAGAAAAAGGCCTACGAGACCCTGGGAGAAATCGCGCCCGTGTATGTCATGGAGGTGCCCCAGTGCAAAAACGAACACGACCGGGCCCTGTGGAAGGCGGAGATCCTCCGGTACAAGGAAGCCGTTGAAAAGCTGACCGGCACCACCATCACTGCCGAAAGCCTGAAAAAGGCCATCGTCATCGTGAACAACAAACGTAAGGCCATCCAGCGGCTGAACAAACTCCGGGTTGCCGAGCCCGTGCCCATTTCAGGCCGCGACGCATTGCTCATCAATCAGGTGGGATTTTACGACGATCCCGAACGGTTCACCAACCAGGTTGGTCTCCTCTGCGACCAGCTGGAGGAAAAGATTGCCAAGGGCGAGGGCGTGGCCCCCAAGGGCACCCCCCGACTGCTCATGTCCGGCTGTCCCATGGCCGTACCCAACTGGAAGCTCCCCTATGTCACGGAAAGCTCGGGCGCGGTCATCGTGGGCGAGGAATCCTGCGTGGGCACCCGGAACATCCGCGATCTGGTGGACGAATCCGGCGACTCTCTCGACGAGATGATCGATGCCCTCACGGACCGCTACCTGAAGATCGACTGTGCCTGTTTCACCCCCAATAATGAACGGGTGGACAACATCCTGGATCTGGCCCGTAATTCCAAGGCCGACGGCGTGCTCCAGTACACATTGATGTTCTGCCAGCCCTATGCCCAGGAGAACTTCCGCGTGGAAAAGAATCTCAGGGAAGAGGAGATCCCGTCCATGATCGTTGAAACCGACTACGGCATGGAAGATGTGGAACAGCTCAAGACACGCATCGAGGCCTTTGTGGAAATGGTCAAATAACCAGGTTCACCCGATGATCCGATGATTACGGCGTTCCCAGGATACAAAATGCCTCTCCATCCGATTCCCCCAATACACCGATCTCAATAAACAACGTCACACCTCCCGTAGGGGCACGGCGCGCCGTGCCCTTTTTCAACGATGCGACAAAGGTAGGGCACACAGCAAAAAAGGGCTCCCGCAAGGGGTGCCCCTACACTCGTTTGTCTCCCGTCTCCCAACCTTCAACACACCGAACGGAACACCATGATAGCAGGAATCGACATAGGCTCCCGGTCCATCGAGGCCGTGGTCCTCGACGGTGACAAAGTCACCTTTACCAAGAAAATCGCCACAACCTTCGATCCCCTGGAGCAGTGCGCATCCCTGCTCAAGGAATTCAAAGCGGATCATGTCGTGGCTACCGGCTACGGCCGCAACCTCCTGGCCGAATCCGGGCTTCTCGACAAGGTCAAAACAGTCACGGAAATCCAGGCCTATGCATTGGGCGCCAAAGCCGTGCATCCCGAGGCACGGACCATCCTGGACATCGGCGGCCAGGACACCAAGGCCATCTCTCTCTTTGCCAACGGCAAGACCGCCAAATTCGAGATGAACGACCGCTGCGCAGCGGGCACGGGCAAATTTCTGGAATTCATGGCCACGGCCCTGCAGATCCCCATCGAGGAAT